>JBEIHH010000001.1:0-145166 GCA_040381475.1 Crocinitomicaceae bacterium
AATACCGGTGTTGCATTGAACGCAGAAGTTTCCGGCGGGGTTGGTGCGATCAGTGTTACATGGACAGGGTTCGAAGAAGCAGGTGAAAATATTCTTGTAGCACCGTCGCTTACGACGACCTACACTGTTGAAGTTTTTGATCAATGTGGTAATTCAGCCGGCAATGAAGTTACCGTTGCTGTGACGGATGTAACACCCAATTTTTTTGCAACATTTATTGACGACTTCACCATTGCATTCACCAATACTTCTGTAAACGCAGATAATGTAATCTGGGAATTCAGTGATGGTCAGATGACAACAGAGCCAAATCCAACCCACGTATTTTCTTCTGTGGAAAATTGGACGGCAACTTTGATTGCCATTTCGGATGTCAGCTGTCGGAAATCTATTACTCAGGAATATTTCCCTTCCGGAGCGTTGTATGTGCCAAATGCATTTACGCCGGACAATGACGGGTTCAACGACTTTTTCTTTGTCAAAGGACATGACATCAAGAATTATGAAATCAAAATATTTAACCGTAACGGTGAGATCATATATGAATCAACTGATATGGAAGTGCCGTGGGATGGTAGTGTGCATGCCGGGGAGCATTATGCTCAGGACGGTGTTTATCATTACATCATCAAAGCAGTTGACAAAAGAGAAAATATTATAGAAAAATCCGGTGCGATTATTATGGTTCGCTGACAACCGGTTAATCATAGACATTGATAGAAGATTATGAAGCAAATAAATTATTATTCCTTGAGAAATCTAATTTCACTTTTGGCCTTTTTTCTTTTCAATTGCGGCGTGTTAAACGCACAATTGGCGGTTCAGATCGTTACTCCTGAGGAGGCCGTGCAATATCTGGTTGGGCCAAATCTGGTAGTAAGCAACATAACCTATACGGGTGATCCGCTGCAGTTGGGCTATTACTCTAACGCTACTGGTGATTTTCCTATTGAAAGCGGTATCGTTCTTTCCAGCAATGGTGTTCAGGATTTGGTTTTGAACAACCCTCCGGCTGCGCTTCTGAATACGGTTACTGGCGAGCCCGATTTGTTGGATATTGCCAATTCCGTTCCCCCCCTCATAGGTCAAAGTTTTTCAGTGAGCAGCGTGAATGACGTGTCTATTTTAGAATTTGATTTTGTGGCCTCAGGTCCAGATCTGGCTTTCAACTATGTTTTCGGTTCTGATGAGTATCTCGAGTGGGTTAATTCCTCCTTCAACGATGTATTTGCATTCTTCATTTCTGGCCCGGGTATTACGGGTCCTTATGCTGCTCCTGCCAGTTTTCCGGATGGCGCTATGATGATTTCCGGCGTGCCCAATACCGATCCTTTTTTGCCTATCACAGTTAGTTCAGTGAATGATCAGCTAAATGCGGATTACTATATCGATAACGTAAATAACAACGATATCTCCCTTGATGGGTTTACGGTTACCCTCACAGCAACTGCTACACTCGATTGCGGAGAAACATATCACATGAAACTGGCCATTGGCGATGGTTCGGATGGAGCACTTGAATCCATAGTAGCATTTCAGGAAGGTAGTTTCAATGTGCAGGGTTCTTTCATTGAGGCTATTGTCGACAACCCACTTGCTCCGCTTGGAAATACAACACTGGTGGAAGGATGTATAGATGGATCGCTCATTCTTTATCCTCCTGCTTGCGCCGCAGCAACTTTATCTGTTCAGCTTCAATATGGTGGCACTGCAGTCAATGGGGTGGATTATGAAACATTACCTACCGAAGTGACTATACAAGGAACGGAATTGGTAATTCCAATTATCCCGATTCTCGATTTGCTCAATGATGAGGGCTTCGAGTCTCTTGATATTGAAATGTTCTTCATCAATCTCGAAGGCGAAGAAGATTCTGTATCGACAACTATCAACATCTTTGATTATGTTGCTCCGTCGATTGAAATTGGCAATGTATATATCTGTGAAGAGTCTGTGCTGGTCGAAGCAAATGGAGAAGGCGGTCTGGAACCATACACATATGCCTGGTCGAATGGCTCAACAGCGGATAACGTAACTTTTGTTGTAGGAGATGCCGGTGACTACAGCCTCAACATGACTGATTTTTGCGGCACTGAATTTTCAAGCAATTTCACTGTCATTGAGCCAGAACCTTTGGTGGTCATTCCAATCCTCGATAATTGCTTCGGGGTTGAAACCGGTGATTTGGCAAGAGGTGGTGCGCTACCTTATGAAGTGGTTTACAATGAGGATTCACTCAATCGCAATGAATATTCATTCCTGGCACTTCATCCTGGTGTATACGAAATCTACTTTACGGATGAGTGCGGTTCTACGGGCATGTCGACTGTAAGAACGGAAATATGCGAAACTTTGGTACCCACCATTTTCACTCCTAACGGTGACGGTAAAAATGACAGATTTGAGATTCGTGGTATTCAAGGATACCGCGGAAGCCGTGTTCAGATCTTCGATAGATGGGGTAAATTGGTACTTGATGATGAAGACTATAAAAATGACTGGGATGGCAACGGTTTGCCTGATGGTACCTTCTACTACATTTTCACACGCTCAGATGGCAAGGTGAATGCCGCAGGATATTTTCAGAAGGTAAGTTCCAAGTAAGGGATTTTTCAATATTTATAACCCGGGGGGAATCGAATTCACCCGGGTTTTTCGTTTTACAAAAAGGTGCTGAGTTATTAATAGTTGCTGTAGAAATGTAAAATAAAAATTTTCGGACAGGCAACTTTTAAGGTCTGATCATAGCCATTGTAATACATCAAAGATATTATGAAAAACATTTTCCTGAAAACACTATTGATTTTAGGTTTTTTGCCTAACATGCTGAACGCTCAGCTCGTCGTTGACAATTCTATTACGGTAGAAGATGCCATTGCTGCCTTATTAGGACCTAATGTTGTGTTTTCCAATGTGACTTTCAGCGGTGCAGCCAATCAGATAGGCTCCTTTAACTCGGCGAATGCCAATGTTGGTATCGAAACCGGTATTATGCTCGCAACGGGAGATATTGCCATAGCGCTGGGACCAAACAATGCCGGTGGCAGCACCTTGGGCGGTGGCGCGTTTGGAGCTACTGACGCTGATCTGGACTTGTTAGATCCAGATTTCAATCACAACGATGCGGCCGTGTTAGAATTCGACTTTGAAGCAACAGGGCCATCGGTTTCTTTCCGATATGTTTTTGCTTCTGAAGAATATCCGGAATACACGGGTGCCAGCGATGGCTGTGGTGATGTGAGCGATGCCTTTGGCTTCTTTTTGTCGGGCCCGGGGATTTCAGGAACATTTACAAATGATGCCGTCAATATTGCTTTGATACCGGGTACAAATGAATTTGTATCAATACACAACCTCAATGGTGGTTGTTCAGGCTTGGCTGAACCGGGTGACCCGGCATGTAATTATTGCGAATTTTATGTATACAACGGTATTGGGAGTGATGCACCTTATAATACAGAAAACACCTACATACAGTATGATGGAATGACGGTCATATTGACGGCTAATTACGAAGGACTCGAATGTGGAGAAACGTACCACATCAAATTGGTAATAGCCGATGCATCCGATACGATTCTTGATTCTGGTGTATTTCTGGAAGCCGGTAGTTTTGAAGTAACGGGCTCATTCATTGAAGCAAATCTGGATGATCCTGATACCGCACCGCTTGGTCCAACTACCCTGATCGAGGGTTGTGTGAATGGATTTATCACCATACGTCCTCCTTCATGCGCTGCGTCTGAATTGGAGGTTCAGCTGGAATTCTCAGGCACAGCAATCAACGGATTGGATTATGAAGACATACCAACCACAGTTACAATACAGGGCGAAGATGTTATCCTGCCTATCATCCCCACAACCGATTTGCTTAATGATGAAGGTTTGGAAACCATAATCATTGACATGTACTATATCAATTTTGAGGGTGATTTGGATACGGCAAGCACCTCCATCAACCTGTTTGATTATGTGCAGCCTTCAGTGGAAGTAACCGACGTGTTTATCTGCAATGAATCCGTTGTTGTTTCCCCTGATATTACTGGTGGTATTGCTCCTTATGCATATACATGGTCGAATGGAGGTAATGGTGCCACCACAGTTTTCGAAACAGGAGATGCCGGTACCTACAATGTAAACATCACGGATTACTGCGATAATACCTTTAACACAGATTTTGAAGTAATAGAACCTCTGCCACTTGAAGTTGTTCCTTTGCTTGACAATTGTTTAGGAGTGCCTACTGGTGATCTTGCCAGAAACGGAGCGCCACCTTATGAGGTTGTTTACTCTGAAGATTCACTGTCAATTTCGCAATACTCATTTATTGCCGGCTACGTGGGTATCTATACTATAACGTTCACAGATCAGTGTGGTGCTACAGCATCTACAATAGTTAGAACCGAAATTTGTGAGACTTTGGTTCCAACCATATTCACACCTAACGGTGATGGTAAGAACGACCGTTTCGAAATCAAGGGTATTCAGGGGTATCGTGGAAGCCGGGTGCAGATTTTCGACAGATGGGGAAAACTGGTGCTGGATGATGAAGATTACAAAAATGACTGGGATGGTAACGGGCTACCGGATGGTACGTTCTACTACATTTTCACGCGTTCGGATGGCAAAGTAAACGCTGCCGGGTATGTGCAGAAAGTGAGCACCAAGTAGTGGCTTCAAAAGAATGTGCTCAGGACTTTCGTGCTTTCAAAGAAAGAGCGAAGGTCCTGAGCATTTTTTTGCGCTCACTTGAAACTTCAAGATTGTCCAGTAAGTTGATTGCATCAGAATGAAGTTGATCGACCATGCTGAGCAATGCTTTATCCGCACCGTATTTTCGATAAAGTGTGAGAACCAAGTTTACTTTGAATTCATCTCCTTTGGATTTGTCTTTGAGCGCTTCCTGCATTAATTGGCGCTCTTCCGATGAAACGTGCTCCAGTGTATGGAGCATAAGAAATGTCTTTTTATTCTCGAGAATATCACCCCCGGTTTGTTTGCCTGTTTGTGAAGAATCGCCGAAAGCATCAAGATAGTCATCCCACAGTTGAAACGATAACCCGAGGTTGATGGCGATTTCATAAATGCTGTTCTGTATTTGCTCATTTGCCATCGCAATGCAGGCACCTATCTTCATCGATCCTGCTAGAAGTACAGAAGTTTTAAGACGGATCATCTCCATGTATTCTTTTACGGATACATCCAGACGTTGCTGAAAATCCATGTCCTGCTGTTGCCCTTCGCAAACTTCCAAAGCAGTTTTACTGAAGATTGTGAGAACATCCTGCAATACAGCAGGATTCGTTTTCATGAGCAACTGATAGGATAGAATGAGCATTGCATCTCCGCTCAGAATAGCGACGTCCCTGTTCCATTTTTCATGAACAGTCGGCTTACCTCTTCTGATAGGAGCATTGTCCATGATGTCGTCATGCATCAATGTGAAATTGTGGAATACCTCTATTGCCAATGCCGGATATACGGCATCATCAATTTTATCGGTAAAAAGATTGGCCGACATCAGACAGAGAACCGGCCTCATCCGCTTACCCCCCAATTCCATGATATAATTCACGGGTTGAAAAATGCTGCCATCACCGTTTTTTCTGCAGAAGCCATCAACCTTATTCGTGATCAGCTGCTGTAATTCCTCTATAGACTTCATACACTGAGGCTCATTTGCCTGTTTTGAGTTGATCAAGTATGTATTTTCCATACCCGCTATTAACAAGCGGCTTGGCAAGATGTTCAAGTTGTCGGTCGTCTATGAAGTCCATGCGCCAGGCGATTTCTTCTATACATCCAATTTTGAGACCCTGCCTTTCTTCAATTACCTGAACGTACTGGCCGGCCTGCATCAATGAAAGAAATGTACCTGTATCCAGCCATGCAGTGCCCCGATCCATCCGTTGTACCTTAAGCTTGCCTTGTCGGAGATATTCTTTGTTTACATCCGTGATCTCATACTCTCCACGAGCACTTGGTTTCAGGTTTTTCGATATTTCCACCACATCATTGTCATAGAAATACAAGCCGGGAACTGCATAATGGCTTTTCGGATTCTTTGGTTTTTCTTCGATGGAAAGCACCCGACCTTGCTGATCAAACTCAACAACGCCATATCGTTCAGGGTCACTAACATGATAAGCATATACCAGACCCCCATCAATATTTGTATTGTCTCTCAAAATATTTCCGAATCCTTTTCCGTAGAAAATATTGTCGCCTAGCACCAAGGCTACTTTGTCCTTTCCAATGAATGATTCACCAAGCACAAATGCCTGAGCAAGTCCATTGGGTAATTCCTGTATCTGATAGCTAAACGAACATCCAATCTGACTTCCGTCACCGAGAAGCTTCTGGAAGCCGGGCATATCATGCGGTGTAGAAATAATGAGAATTTCGCGAATGCCGGCAAGAAGCAATGTCGACAGCGGATAATAAATCATGGGTTTGTCGTAAACCGGCATCAACTGCTTGCTTACAGCAAGTGTTAAAGGATATAATCTGGTGCCGCTTCCACCGGCGAGAATGATTCCTTTCATGAATTCTGTTTTTAAGAATTTGCGTTTTGCTCGAGTTCAATTTTTTTGATACTCCAATCACCGTAATAAAGGTCGTCTTCTTCATCCATGCTCTGGAAGAAATGTTCCTGAAACGATTTGGTAGTAATGCGTCGCTGGAATGAGAGTAACAATGCTGGCAGAACCAACAAATTGGTTATCATGGCAACCAGCAGGGTTACTGCGGTTAAGATTCCGAGTGCTCTTGTTCCTTCAAACTCAGACGCAGCAAAACAACCAAAACCAAAAAGTAAAACGAGCGAAGTATAAACCATGCTTGCACCGGTCTCACGAATAGCAAGCAATGCTGATTCGCGAATCTTCCAGTTGTGGTACTTTAATTCCTGTCTGTATTTGGCAAGATAGTGTATCGTATTGTCAACTGTAATTCCAAGTGCGATAGAGAATACCAGGATGGTTGAGGGCTTTAAGGGAATGCCAGCAAAGCCCATGATTCCTGCAGTCATGATTTGTGGAATAATGTTCGGTATGAATGATATGAAAACCATGCGCGCACTCCAGAACATAGCAGCCATCATCAGTGAAATGATGAGTATTCCGAATAAAAGCGAACTGAAAAGATCACCTACCAGATAATTGGTTCCTTCGAGAAATACAACTGACGTGCCGGTCAAGGTCACTTTGTATTTAGTTGGGTCGAAAATGCTGTCTATCTGCGGCTTGACTTCGGACATGAGTTTGTCCATGTCTTTGGTACCAATGTCTTTGACTTGTGTTGTGATACGCGTCATGCTTTTGGTACTGTCGAGAAAAGTCTTCTCCGCTGATTTCGATTTTTCAGGATCTGTCTGGATGTATTCTCCAATGAAACTTTGTTCATCACGGGCCATGAGTGTATAGTACTCCGGATCTCCGCCGTAAAAAGATTGTTTGACAAATTTTCCTGCATCTACGATTGACAGAGACTTTGCGAACGGATGAATAATCGTATCATTCACTTTGAGCTCATAAGTTGACAGCAACTCCTGAAGTTCTTCAATGCGCTGCAGGTTTTTTTCTTTGGTGATCTGTCCTTTTTTCTGACCATCAACCAGAATCTCAAAAGGCATCACTCCGTTAAAATTGTCTTCGAACCATTTGAGATCCGTGATCACCCGATCACTGTCTGGTATGTCGTCTACGATATTTCCTGTTGTTGACATCAATGTGATGCCGTACATGCCGATTCCTGTTATTAGTATGGTAATGGCATAAACCATTTTACGCTTGTACATAACCAGCCTGACCAGTCCGTCGAGAATGGACTCAAGCCAAGGAGAATTTAGATGACCAAGGTGCTTTTCTGTTGGAGGAGGTAGAAAACTGTAAACAATTGGGAAGACAAGCAGTGAAATAAAAAATGCAAGCAGGCAATTCAAACTCGCAATTACACCAAAGTTTTTTAATAAATCACTTGACGTGAAAATGAATGTCGCAAATCCAACCGCAGTGGTTGCGTTGATCATGAATGCGGCAGCGCCTGCCTTTTGCACCACCCGGGCAAGAGCTCTTGTTTTATTGCGGTATCGCTGATACTCCTGATGATACTTGGTGACCAGATAAATACAGTTCGGCACTGTTGTTACGATCATCAGCGGAGGTATGAGACCCATCAGCATAGTGATCGGATAATCGAACATGGCTATGGAGCCCATTGCGATTACAACAGAAACTACAACCACAGACATAACCACTGAGGTCACCTTGATGCTCCTGAAAAAAATCATCAGCAACATCATGCAGATGATTGCGCTGAGTATCGTAAAAAATTTGAGTTCAGCCTTCACCTTAACTGCCATCACTGATCGGATATAGGGCATACCCGAAACGTAAGTTTTTACACCAGTCTCTTCTGTGAATTTATCGGTCAAGACCAGCATGCGGTCAATAGCATCCCCTCTGTATTCCGAGTTGAACAAATCGGTATTTACAAATACCATCATTAGTCCTGCATCAGTTTCCTTGTTGTAAAGCAGCCCCTCATAAAAAGGTAAGTTGTAGAGAACTTCGCGAATGGAATCCAGCTCTGACTGAGTAGTAGGGTCATGACTTACAAGTTGCCTGAAATCCAGCTTTTTCGCCACCGTATCCTTGACCAGATTATAGCAATTACCGGTCGAAAAAATACTGTCGACCATGTTCGACATCTCTCCGTCAACGTCTACCTGTGTGCTGTAAAGATCTTTGACAAGCCTTCTCCATTTGTTGAAATTATCAAGTTCCCAGATACGCGGATCTCTGTATCCGATGGCCAGTACATTCCCATCTTCACTGAATTGATTGATGAATTTTTGATATTCGACATACGTGCTGTCGCTCTCAGGCAGCACACCTCCGAATTTATAACTCATCTTGTTGAATTGAGAAAACCAGGCCATCACGGCTGTGATCAACAACAATAACGCACCGAGAGGTATGCGATATCGCAATATGAATGCTCCTATTTTACCCCACATATAGACATACAAAGAAAAGCAAGTATGAGCACTGATTTAGCATTACAATCAATTTTCGCTCAATCCGAAATTACTTGTGTTTGCTGTGGCGGCGTTGTTTGATCATGCCGCCTTTGGTGTCCCTGACTGGTGTCATAACGACAAAGGAATTGGGGTCTATTTTCTCGATTTCAATATTTAGCTTACTGATTTCCAGTCGTGTAATTACGGTGTAAACGATGTCTACTTCGATTGTTTCTCCCATTTTTCCATACCCTCTTTTACCGCTGTAAATGGTGACTCCCCGACCGAGCTTTTGAATGATCATTTCTCGTATCTCTGCACAATGAGGCGAAATAATCGTAACACCGGTGTATTCCTCGATACCCTCAATCACAAAATCAACAGTCTTGTATGCTGCGAGATAGGTGATCATACTGTACAACGCGGACTCAATAGTCAGAACCCAGGCAGCAATACCGAAGATGACTATGTTCAGAATCATAATGATGTCACCAAGTGTCGCACCGCTTCTTCTGCTGACAAATAGAGCCAATACTTCAGTGCCATCAAGCACAGAGCCTCCACGAACTGCAAGTCCGATACCAGCTCCAAGAAAAAATCCGCCAAAAACAGCAACAAGCAATTTGTCATGGGTCACTTCCGGAAATTCTATAGTACCTACAACAAACGCCAGCGCTACAATGGCCATGACCGTTTTGCCTGCAAAAACTTTTCCGCCAATGCGAAATGCCATGAATATGAATGGAATATTAATAAGTGGAAGCCAGATAAAAAGTGGCATACCGCTCAGTTTGGCGCTTAGCAGCGCGATGCCTGTAGCTCCTCCATCAATAAAACTGTTGGGTAGTAAAAAACTCTCTAACCCAAAAGCAGCACTCATCACCCCAAGCAGAATGAGTACCACGTCCTTCATATGATGAATTATATTCAGTTTGAAAGCCCTGAAGGCCTTCGCAAATCTGAACGGACTGATATCTTCGGGATGATCTGCAGGTAGGTCAGACTGCACTAAAATATTCTTGTATACAATTTCTTTTATCCTCTTTTTCATCACCGATCAAATCTAATGATCTTTTCGAACAGTGGAAGATGAAATCAATGAATTGAGTCGGAAACATTGGGCGTCAAATTGCTATGAACACATTTTCGGTATCAGAAAGTTACTTTTTAACGAGGTATTTTTTTCTTGAATGGTTCGAATTTTAATTGAAAGTGACCTGATAAAAATGCTGGAAATTACATTGGGCAATTTCTTATTTATCCATTCGACAAAAACTTCGTAAAACGCCGAATTATCCTTAGGTTTGAGGCGTTATGTTAAAGCAATCTTTACAACAGAAACTACAGGTCAAACTTTCTCCACAGCAAATTCAGCTGATGAAAATGTTGCAGATTCCGACGATGGAGCTGGACCAGCGCATTAAAGAGGAGCTGGAATCAAATCCTGCCCTGGAGGAAGGCGCTGATGAAGATAATCAGTCCGATGATCAATCGGATATGGATCAGCAGGAGGATCAGGACAATGATCAGGACAATGAGAATGATGACATTGATTTATCCGATTACTTCGATGATGATACCGCGGACTACAAACTGAAGTCGAATAACAATTCCTCGGATGATGAAGAAAGGGAAACGCCGCTTGGAGCTGGTAAAACATTTCAGGATTTGCTCTATACACAGTTGTCCATGACTGATCTTGACGAAAACGAACGAATCCTGGCCGAATACCTGATTGGCAATCTCGATGAGAATGGATACCTCAGAAGGGAAATCTCAGCCATTGCCAATGACCTTGCCTTTTCAATGAACATCAGCACTTCTGCGGCTGAACTAGAGGAGGTACTCCGTGTCATACAGGATTTAGATCCGCCCGGAATTGGTGCCCGAGATCTGAGAGAATGTCTCCTTATTCAGGTCAGAAGAACCGAAGAACGGGATGCGATTCTGGTTATGGCTGAGCAGATTATTACAAAGTACTTTGAAGAATTCACGCGCAAACATTATGAAAAAATTGCAAGACGATTTGATATCACAGAAGAAGAGTTAAAGCCTGCAATTGATTTTATTCTTCACCTCAATCCGAAGCCCGGTAACAGTATGATGGAATCGTCTCGTACGGTTCAGCACATTGTTCCGGATTTTCTGGTTTCGGTCGAAAACGAAGAGTTGAAATTGAATCTCAACAGCCGAAATGCCCCTGAATTGCGAATTAGCCGTGAATACAAGGAAATGCTGGAGCATTATGCCAAGACGAAAAATCGCGACAACAAGGAGAAAGAAGCGATGCTTTTTGTGAAACAAAAAATTGATGGTGCGAAGTGGTTTATTGATGCCATTCAGCAGCGCAATAACACCCTTCTCTTTTGCATGCAGGCCATCGTTGACTACCAACGAGAATTTTTTCTTTCCGGGGATGAGACCAAGTTGAAACCTATGATTCTGAAGGATATTGCAGATCTGGTCGGTATGGATATTTCCACCATCAGTCGTGTTGCCAACAGCAAATATGTTCAGACGCCATATTCAACATATTTGCTGAAGTATTTTTTCAGCGAAAGCCTGAGCACAGACGAAGGTGAAGAGGTGTCGTCAAGAGAAGTGAAACAAATATTGAAAGATGCGATCGAAGCAGAGGCGAAACGAAAACCATTGACAGATGAAAAATTAATGAAGATTTTGAATGAAAAGGGATACAATATCGCCCGGCGGACAGTTGCGAAATACCGCGAACAATTGGGTATACCAGTTGCCAGACTCAGAAAGGAATTATAAGGAACTTATAGTTTACTTAACAGAATAGATGTACAGACTCACACAGGTTCTTTCAATTATTTTTCATCCGCTTTGGATGCCGCTGATTATTTATTTGTCTGTTCGAAAAATTGACCCCTACTACATCGCACCAACCAATGCCGATTATTTTGTCTTTCTTCTTTTGGGCATCAACATTCTTGCACCCGCCATTAGTATGCTGGTGATGATAAGGTACGGCATGTTGAGCAGTATTGAGTTGAGGAACAGAAAGGAACGTTTTGGACCCTATTTATTGGTCATATTCTATTATTTACTCTCTTATATCATGTTGCGTTGGAAAGGCCCATATCTGCCTGACACTGTATTCAGTTTTTTCCTCTCTGTAATACTATCGCTCGTTATCAGTCTTACAATAAATTCCTTTTGGAAAATTTCGGTACATATGCTGGCGCAGGGTGGTGTTTTTGGCACCCTGCTCGCTCTGAATGTGATCCATCCCAATCTCGACACTTTGTATCCGGTACTGTCTATTCTAATGGCAGGTATCACTGCTTATTCCAGACTGTATCTGGATGCACACACACATGGTCAGGTGTATGCAGGCTTTTGTCTTGGAGCACTCGTCAATTGGCTGGTGATATCCAATACCTGGATGATCTGATTACTTTCTCTCCACACGATGATTTCAACACTTTTTCAAAGGCATCATTTTGATCCTTTCCTGATCATGCCTTGATGGCGTCGGATTTTGACAATTGAAGTTCCCAGCGCCAGGCATCCTCCAGCGCTTGATCCAAAGTTAACTCGGTTTGCCATTTCAAAACTTCGGATGATTTTGAAACTTCAGCCCAGACTTTTTCGACATCGCCACTCCGGCGAGGTCCAACCTGATAATTCAGTGGCATCCCCGTAACTCTCATAAAGGACTTTACTACTTCCATTACACTGTTTCCTTTGCCTTGTCCAAGATTGAAAGCTTCACAAGCTTGGCTTTGACTTGAAAGCCACTCAAGCGATTTCACATGGGCTTTGGCAAGGTCTACCACATGAATAAAATCACGTATGCAGGTGCCGTCAGGTGTATCATAATCCTCACCAAAGATGGTCAGTGAAGATCGTTTGCCCGCTGCGGTTTGAGTGATATATGGTACGAGATTGTTAGGAACTCCATTCGGCAATTCTCCGATTTTACCGCTCGGGTGCGCACCAATCGGATTAAAATATCTGAGAAGTGCGCAGCGAAGTGATGGCCATGAATGGTGCACATCATGAATGATTTGCTCACAAATCTGTTTTGTGTATCCATAAGGAGATGTTGCCTTTTTCATTGGGCAACTTTCCGTTACAGGAAGCTCATCAGGTTGTCCATATACAGTGCAGCTGCTGCTGAAGACCAGATCACGCACGTCAAACTCCTTCATGAGATTGAGAATGGTGATCAATGTGTCTAAATTGTTATGATAGTATTTTAAAGGTAGCTCAACGGACTCACCCACCGCTTTAAACGCAGCAAAGTGGATCACCGCAACCGGTTTTTCGGTCATGAAAATATCCCGCATTGCGCTTTGATTGGCACAATCGGTCCTGTATAGAACGGGTTGTTCTCCAAGTATTCCGGTAATTCCCGACAGAATTCTCTCATCTGTATTCGAGAAATCATCCACAATCACCGGCCTGTAGCCTGCCTGAACCAGCTCAACTGAAGTATGAGACCCGATAAAACCCGCTCCTCCTGTTACTATGATGGACTTCATAAAGCCACGAATGTAAAGTGAACATTGAATAAATCAAATCCTTGATGCCTGATTTTGGGCAAACTAGATTTTTTTTCAAAAAAAAATGTAACCAAAGGTTTGCTGATGCGGTACAAGCACCAACCTAACTTATTAAACAAATGGCTATTCAGACCACGACCGCGAGGTATGACCTCTCGTATCTCAATCAAGTATTCCAGGGCAACCGGGAGATGATCAACAACATCATTAACCTGTTTCTGCAGCAAGTTCCGGAGTATGTCCGTGAAATGGAAGAATGCGTTCGAAAGAATGAGCCTCTTTCATTACATCCCCTCGCTCACAAAGCAAAAAGTTCTGTCTCCATGCTTGGTATCAAGGATATGGAGAATGATATTCTTCAGATAGAACAAGACAGCAAACACTTACGCAACCTTGATGGATTACCGGGTTTGGTAAAACGTGTGCGGGAGAATTGTCAGGTAGTATATAGCCAGCTAAAGGAAGCTATGGAACGATCTTCCTCCAGGGAGTGACGTTCACACAATCGATATAGGGTGGAGGGCCGCCTGATGAACATGTTCATCATAGGATTCAGGCGGTTTTCTTTTTATCTCGGTTTGAATAAACCAAGTAAAATTGGTTTGAAGCGAATTGAATGCGCGTTGATGCGCAAAAAAAAATAGGGTGGAGGACCGCCCGGTAAAGGATAAGAATCCCGAACGGGCGGTTTTCTTTAACATTGGCGGAATGAGCAGTTCATTCACACAATCGATATAGGGTGGAGGGCCGCCTGATGAATATGTTCAACGTAGGATTCAGGCGGTTTTTCTTTTACAATGAAGAAACATACATAATATAATGATCTGAGCAGGATCTGATTGATCCTCGATACGAATAGGGTGGAGGGCCGTCTGTCATGGGATTTATTCCCTGATGGGCGGTTTTCTTTTTTAATCTATTCCATTTGAGTTTCCGCTTCTATTTTCGCGGAAAAATCGGATATGCAATTATCGAAGGAAGATGAAATTGAATTGAGCCGAAGGGGAATGAATATTTATGACCTGATGCAGCTGATTCAGCAGTTTACGAAGGACACCAGGCCGGTAAAGCTGGAACGCCCTTGCACTCCTTCTGATGGCATTCTTGTTCCCAATGGAGGTGAATGTCATCGTTTACAAAGGGTCTTTGAAACGGAATCTTCCAAATATTCCATCGTGAAATTTGTACCCGCTTCAGGTGCTGCGAGTAGAATGTTTAAACACCTGTATAACTATTCCGCAGAAAATGTATCCGAACTTACCGAGGAGTTCATTGTCAACTTCAAACATTTTCCTTTCGTAGAGAAACTCAGAATGGCAATGAACCTGAATGGTGTCTCGCTTGAACAAACAGTTGATAACAATGACTGGGGGTTGATTTTCGATTATATTCTTACAACAAAGGGTCTTTTTTATGACTCCCAATTGAAGGGCATGGTCACGTTTCACAAATACGAAAATGAATCAAGAAATGCTTTTGATGAGCACATCTCTGAAGCAATAAGTTATTGTCGGCAAGCTGATGGTAGTTGCCATCTTCATTTCACCATCGCACCTCAACATCTGGATCTTGTTTCAGGGTATATAAAAGATAAACTGAAAGATTTTCCTTATGAAAATGTCGAGGTCAGCTATAGCGTTCAGTCTGAAAAAAGTGACACGATCGCTCTTTCAAAAGATGATGAACCGGTGCGGGATGAAAGCGGACAATTACTCTTCAGACCAGCAGGTCATGGCGCCCTTATTCATAATCTTGAGTCTTTGAATTATGATATCATATTTATCAAAAACATTGATAATGTGACAACGCAAAGCAAGCTTGGGGAATGTTCTTTCTATAAAAAAGTACTCGCAGGTTTACTCATCGAATTGAAGCAGAAAATCAACGCCCATCTCGAT
Organism: Crocinitomicaceae bacterium; assembly: GCA_040381475.1. Classification (GTDB taxonomy): domain Bacteria; phylum Bacteroidota; class Bacteroidia; order Flavobacteriales_D; family Sanyastnellaceae; genus JAIBBG01. The sequence goes on from JBEIHH010000001.1 coordinate 15,453, forward strand.
GCTTTGGAAAAACAAGGTGATGAAAATCTGGATGACGCATTGGAGTTTATCCAGGCCTGGTTCCAACCGGGTTTACCGCTTGGCATGTCAAGAGAACAACTCATTCAATATGCAAAGTTGCGGCTTGACCGTCCGTTACGTGTTTGCGGTATGGTCCGCAATGAAGGAGAACCGGGAGGCGGACCATTCTGGGTAAAAATGCACGGCGGATATCTCAGCAAACAAATTGTAGAAAAGAGCCAGATTGATCTGCACGATGTTCAGCAAGCCAAGATACTTGCTTCATCTACACATTTTAATCCTGTAGACATCGTCTGTTGCATCAGGAAGAACAATGGTGAGATTTACAAACTGGGCGATTTTATTGACTACAGCGCAGGATTTGTGTCTGAAAAATTTATTCAGGGTCAGGTCATCAAAGCACTTGAATGGCCCGGGTTGTGGAATGGCTCAATGGCTCTTTGGAATACTGTTTTTGTTGAAGTTCCGATATCAACTTTCAATCCGGTGAAGACCGTCAATGATCTGTTGCGGCCGGGGCATCAGGAAGTATGAGTTCCTGATTTGTAATTATGAACGTCAATAGATTTTTCACAAAGAAAAGTTTCCTCTGCATCTGAATTGGATGCAACGAACAATGAACGTTGTCCGATATGTTTGCTCAGCAGTTCCTGAAACCACTTGATTGCCCGGGCGTCAAGATGTGAAACCGGTTCGTCTAAAAGGAGTAATTCTGATTCAGTGAGAATCGCGAGCCCAAGTTTCACACGCTGCCTCATTCCGCTTGAGTAGTTTCTCAGTTTTTTATTTCGATGCTGACTGAGCTCTATGTGATCGGCAAACTCGCGTATCTCTATTTCCTTTTTGAATGTGCGGAACTTGCACCACAAATGAACCTGTTCATCAAGAGTGAGATCATCATACATGCTCAGCAGCGGGGTGCAGAGTGTAACATGCCGAAATATTTGTTCATACGGAATTTCAGAACCGTTCCTGAACCATCGTGTTTGGCCTTCTGTACTGCCTAGAAATCCACTTAAAATTTGCAGAACGGTGGATTTACCTGAGCCATTTCCACCGGTAATGGCATATCGCGAGGAAGCATCGAAACGCAAATCCAGGTGACGGAATATCCATTCCCGTCCGAATTTTTTACCGATATTTTCAAGATAAATCTCCAGAAATGTTTGGTTGAAAACGCCTATAAACCCTGAGGACCTCGAATAATGCCTTTGTCGCTTTGTCGGATGAATTCCAGGATGGTGGCCTTCTCCGTTGTATTGGGAAGTTCCATTTCGGCTGCATGCATTGCGCGGCTGATGTTGTTGTTGTGAACGTATATCATCCTGTACACATCTTCTATATGCGCAATTGTCTCGTTTTCGAATCCTCTTCTTCTCAACCCGACCGTATTCACACCAGCGTAGCTTAGAGGCTCTCGGGCTGCTTTCACATAAGGCGGTACGTTTTTACGCACCAGACTACCTCCTGCTATAAATGAGTGCTGACCAACCTTGATGAATTGTTGTATAGCCACAACTCCTTCTACAATGACCCAATCCTCAATTTCAACATGGCCCGCAATATTGGCACTGTTTGCAATGATGCAGTTGTTGCCGACTAACACGTCATGGGCGAGATGTACATATGCCATAAGCAAACAGTTCGAACCAACGATGGTTTTGTATCTGTCTTTGGTACCACGATTTAGTGTGCAACACTCACGAATTGTCGTATTGTCTCCAATTTCAACTGTGGTTACTTCTCCCTCGAATTTCAGATCCTGTGGTATGGCAGAAATGACTGCTCCAGGAAAAATGCGGCAGTTGCGCCCAATACGGGCACCGTCCATGATCGTCACATTGGGACCGATCCATGTGCCCTCACCAATTTCGACATCTCCATAAATGGCAGTGAAAGGGCCAATTTCTACTTTTTCTGCAATCCGTGCTTTTGGATCAATGTGTCGAAGGGTACTCATGCGTGTGCTTCTTCTTTGGTTTCTTTTGCTACCCGGTCTCTGACGACCTGAGCCAGCATCAGGGCCTCACATACTTCTTTTCTATTCACGTAAGCAACTCCTCTCATATTTACAAGTCCTCTTCTGATAGGGCTTTCAAGAGTAAGCTTGAAAATTACGGTATCGCCTGGTAATACTTTTTGCTTGAATTTCACTCCATCGATTTTCATGAAATATGTACTGTAATTCTCAGGATCAGTGACCTGCGACAATGCAAAAATACCACCCACCTGAGCCATGGCTTCAATCTGTAAAACTCCGGGCATTACAGGATTACCCGGAAAGTGCCCCTGAAAGAATGGTTCGTTCATAGTCACGTTTTTGATACCAACGATGCCGCTGTTGTCCATTTCTAGGATCTTGTCAACCAGCAGAAACGGATATCTGTGAGGAAGCATTTTCGCAATGTCGTTGATATCATACAATGGCTTTTTGAAAATATCAAATACAGGAGGACTATCTTTTTGTTTGCGAATAATAGCCTTTAGAATTTTGGCAAACTCTACGTTGCCAAAATGACCCGGACGCGCGGCAAGTATATGACCTCGGATAAAACACCCGGTCAAAGCCAGATCACCAATAATGTCCAGCAACTTGTGTCTTGCGGGTTCGTTTTCGTATTGAAGTTTTACTGTGTTCAATACTCCAATGCCTTCCACCTTTATGTCCATTTCCTCCCTACCCATCTGTTTGAGGATGTCGCGTATTTCCTGCTCGGAATATGCTCTGTCCACCATAACTATTGCGTTGTCGAGGCTGCCACCTTTGATAAGTCCATTTTTTGCAAGGAACTCAAGTTCTCTCAGAAAGACAAAGGTTCTGCAGGCTGAAATTTCTTTTACAAAATCATTGAGTTGATACATATGGGCATGCTGAGTGCCAAGTACCGGCGAATTATAATCCACCATGACAGTAAGCCTGAACTCTCCACCAAGAGTTGGCACCGCCAGCATTTCTATCCCTTTTTCTTTGTCTTCATAGGTGATATTTTCTGTCAGTGTCAGGTACTTGCGCTCAGCGTTCTGATCAACATATTCTGCCTTTTCGAGCGCTTCAACAAATGCTTTTGCGCTGCCATCCATGATCGGAATTTCTGAACCATCGATTTGTATCAGCGCATTGTCAACTTTACAACCGTAAAGTGCGGACAGTACATGTTCGGTCGTATAAACCCTGGCGCCTTTTAATTCAAGTGTTGTGCCTCTTTGTGTACCCACTACGAGATCACAATCTGCTGGAATGGTAGGTTGACCGTCAATGTCCATCCGCTGAAATACGTACCCGTGATTTTCAGGGGCCGGTGAAATAGTCATATTCACCAGGGCTCCGGTATGCAACCCGACCCCTTGCAGCGAAACGGGAGCTTTCAACGTTCGTTGTTTTGAACTCATGATGCGGCGAAAATATAACTAAAGATGCGTTTTTTGAGCACGATATCTTAGTTCGAGTTGCTCGCAATGTTGGAATGCGTCTCCGCATTGCAGCCGATTGAACCTTAACCTGTCAAAGACGTTAAATGACAGAAATACAATGAGATGGAGATACTGTGATGTTGAAATGCGAAATTCTTGCCGGGAGGATGCATCTGAATTCAAAAAAAGCTTATTTTTGCGGCTCATAATTAAAATTTTATCAATACCAAAATGAAAACGTTCAAGAAAATTTTCGTTGCTTGTGGCGCTGCTTTGATGCTCGCTTCGTGCTCTATTACATTTCCAGTTAATGCTACTTCTAACCCAGTAGGTACAAAGGTTGGTAAGTCTAGCGGTAACTGCTACCTCGGTGCACTTTGCTTCGGTGTGGATGCTTCTATCCAAACTGCTGCTAAAAACGGTGGTATCTCTAAGATCTCTACTGTTGACTACACCAACAAAAACATTCTTAATTTGATCATTACTCACGAGACTACAGTTACTGGTGAATAATTTTTCATAAGAAAATGGAGAAGGAGCAGATCTTCTGCTCCTTTTCTTTTTTTCAAAGTTTGATCTTCAGGTTAATAGAATGAATTTTTTGCCCTTTCGATTTGTTTCCAAACTAGTATTGGCCCTCCTCGCGGCATCATCCCTGATGAATTGTTCGGGTGTTCAAAAGGTGCTTTACGCTAAGTACGGCAAATTGAAGCTTTATGAGGGTGAGTCAAACTCCATTCCTGTAAACAACAATGACCTTGGTCTTTTTGAAGCCTGTTGTTATGCCGGAAGCGACCTGATTTTCCTGAACAGGGCAATTCACAATACCTCCGGACAATATGACATTTTTATCTCTGTGAGTGAGCAATTAATGCCAGGCCAGTTTTCTCAAATTCAATCAGGTAATTCGGAATTTCAACAGATCTCCTCCAAATCAGAGCTTGTCGGTAAAGTAAAAGTCGACGCTTATGCGTTCAAAAAGGGAGAGTATTTTATCACTCGTTTCGTCTATATCGAAACTAAAAGCGGTCTTCTTGTTATATATGATTGCGTTTCCAAGCAGGAAGCAATTGTGAAAAGTATATTTGATGCGATGTCTTCTTATCTGAATGAAAAAATACGTATTTAATACAATCCCAATTATGATGGCTATCATATCGATGGCCTCATGCGTCGGGATGAAAACGGGCTCAAGTCAAGGTTCTTCACCTTCTGTCGTGAAGATGTTCAACAAAGGAAAAGATTCTTTGCTTTGTCATGCGGGCCCTGTGCAATACGAAGCCTTGAATTGTAAGGATGAGTTTGAAGTGGATTATACTTATCTGAAAGTAAAAGGCCAATCTAATCCAGTGACATGCAACTTCTCGCTGATTTCGGATGATGCGACATTTCGTCCGGCAAGTGTTATTGTTAAAGTCGATCGAAGCGAAACGAAAGTAGACAATCTCGAGAAGTTTTTCGCTGAGGGATTTGGTAAAAGGCATTATAAATACCGGTATTCTTTTCAAATACCGGACAGTGTTTTTTTTAACATGATGAAAAGTGAGGATGTCGTGATTACAGTGAATGATCGCTCTTTTGCCGGCAAAAGAGATCATGAGAAAAAGTCTCAAGTCATCTTCCGTTCAATGCTTTTCGATCTATACAATTAAGGATCTATAGCTTACCCAATTGTCTGAGTTTTAAAGCGAGCTCTTCCGCCTCATGATCAAAGGCAAGATTCATGGAGAGCTTTTCATTACCATCGAATATTGTTACAGCGAAAGAGGCATTCACGCCTTCTGCCACTGCTTCTGCAACCGCTTTCCCTTCCATATTGTAAATCTGAATTCTTACTGTAAGTTTTGCCTTGGATATGGATGATCTTTTATCGAAAGTGCCTATTTGATGTCCCAGTTGGTACAATCTATTATCGAATGAAACCACTGGAGCATTGATGTCGACTTTAACGTCGTCACTGTCATTCGACATGCTGTATCTGCAAAAGGAGAAGGTGTAATCGTCGCTAGATGCCTGAGACTGGCAGCAGATAAGTGCGGTAAAAGCAAATAGAAATATCGTTCTCATAATGTTTAAGTTTTATCTGGATTGTTGTTTTTCAAAGCCAATGCACAAACCTCCAGATATGAATGATGGTGCACCAACTCCAGTTTCAAAAAATAAACCGATGTTATCATTCAAATAAGCACGCAGGCCGATAGGTATGATCTGCAGTGCGAAGGTTGTGCTGCTTGCCCTCACCCAGGTTGGTATAGGGAAATTTGAGTTGGTCCCAAACTGATAAATATTTACTCCTGGTTTGACACCAATATAAGCATCAATACTGCCGTTGCCGAAATGGTAAAGTAAACGTAAACCGGCATTGATTCTGGAAAGGCTGTATGAAAATTCCCCGATCGTTTCGTTGCCGTTCTCATCCACATATTGGTAATCTTTCACAGTTTGATCAATACTCTGATATCCGCCTCCCAAGCCAATGCTAAGATGATTTTGCATGCCAAAGTCCAAAGCACCTGTCCAACAAGTAGTTGAATTACTTTCTAAGGAAACTTCATCAGGAATATTGAGATTTATTGATCCAAGAATTCCAAACATACTAAATCCTGCGCCGGCATTCATAGCGAAACCACCATCGGTTTTTTGAGCAAATGATGCTATCGAAGAAATCACTCCGGCGATAAGCCCAAACGAGGCGAAGATTTTTTTCATGAAGCTGCGATTTTGCGACCTTCTCAGGCAATGCTCTTCCGGATCAGGTTCAAAGCACCTCCTGCTTTAAACCACTCTATCTGTTGTGCATTGTAGGTATGGTTCACTGCAATCACATCTTTCGTGCCATTGTCATGCACGAACTCTAAATGCAATGGTTTTTCCGGTGCGAATGATACGAGATCGGTAAAATTGATCACATCATTTTCTTGAATTTTCTCGTAATCAGATTCGTTGGCAAATGTGAGTGCCAGCATGCCTTGCTTCTTCAGATTTGTTTCATGAATACGCGCGAATGATTTTACTAGTATTGCACGGACGCCTAAATGACGTGGCTGCATTGCCGCGTGTTCGCGCGATGAACCTTCACCATAATTCTGATCACCGACTACAATCGTAGGAACTCCCGCTGCTTTGTACGCTCTTTGCACTGCGGGCACTTCACCGTATTCCCCTGTTATCTGATTTTTTACTTTGTTTTGTTCTCCATTGAAATAGTTTGTGGCACCTATCAAAGTGTTGTTTGCAATATTGTCGAGATGCCCGCGATACCTCAACCATGGCCCAGCCATCGAAATGTGGTCAGTAGTGCATTTGCCTTTTGCTTTGATCAATACCCTTGCTCCAGCAATATTCTTTCCGTCCCAATCTGCAAAAGGATCGAGAAGCTGAAGTCTTTCACTGTCTGGTGCAACTTTTACTTCAACATGGCTGCCGTCTTCGGCCGGAGCCTGAAAACCTGCATCTTCAACCGCAAAGCCTTTTGATGGAAGCTCATCACCGGTTGGTGGATCAAGTTTCACCTGTTCTCCTTTGTCATTCAACAGGGTGTCGGTGATCGGATTGAACGAAAGGTCACCTGCAATCGCAAGTGCCGTTGTCAGTTCAGGTGAAGCCACAAACGCCAGGGTATTCGGATTACCGTCGTTTCTGCTTTGAAAATTACGGTTAAATGAATGTACGATTGTGTTTTTTTCTTTCTTTTCAGCACCAACTCTGGCCCACATACCTATACATGGACCGCAGGCATTGGCATAAACAGTGGCACCAATCTGATCGAATATCTGAATGAACCCATCGCGTTCAATAGTATAACGAACTTGCTCGCTGCCTGGTGTTATACTGAATTCTGATTTTGGTTTAAGGCCTTTGTTTATTGCCTGCTTTGCCAATGAAGCCGATCTGGCTATGTCTTCATAAGATGAATTTGTGCATGAACCAATCAGTCCCACTTCGATTTTGGTTGGCCAGTTATTCTTAGCAGCTTCTTCCTTCATCTTGGAAATTGGAGTCGCCAAATCCGGAGTGAATGGGCCGTTGAGATGAGGCTCGAGTTCGCTGAGATTGATTTCTATTACCTGATCAAAATATTTTTCAGGATTTTGATACACTTCGGGATCACCGGTGAGGTGTTTACTGATCTGGTTAGCGAGATCGGCTACTTCTGCGCGTCCGGTAGATCTCAGGTATCGTTCCATGCTGGCATCGTATCCGAAGGTGGAGGTTGTAGCTCCAATCTCAGCACCCATATTGCAGATGGTGCCTTTGCCAGTGCATGACAGGGATTCAGCTCCGTCTCCGAAATATTCTACAATGCATCCTGTTCCACCCTTCACAGTGAGGATACCGGCCACTTTTAATATTACATCTTTTGCTGAAGCCCAGCCGTTGAGTTTGCCCGTGAGCTTAATTCCGATCAATTTCGGGAACTTAAGTTCCCAGGCCATTCCGGCCATTACATCCATCGCATCAGCACCACCTACTCCGATGGCTACCATTCCTAATCCACCTGCATTCACGGTGTGAGAATCTGTTCCGATCATCATACCGCCTGGAAAGGCATAGTTTTCCAGCACCACCTGATGAATAATGCCCGCACCGGGTTTCCAGAATCCTATGCCATACTTGTTGGAAATGGATGAAAGGAAATTGAATACTTCGTTATTCTTGTTCAGGGCTTCCTGAAGGTCCTGAGTTGAACCTACACGCGCCTGAATTAGGTGATCACAATGAACGGTACTTGGCACAGCTACCTTTTTACGACCAGCTTGCATAAACTGCAAAAGCGCCATTTGGGCCGTCGCATCCTGCATTGCCACGCGGTCGGGAGCGAAATCCACATAGCTTTTTCCACGTTCGTAGGCAATGTCCGCTTTACCATCCCAAAGATGGGTGTAAAGGATTTTTTCTGTCAGCGTCAGCGGCTTACCAGTAATTGAACGGGCTGCTTCTACGCGCTCTCCGAAACGGCTGTAAACCGTTTTGATCATATCAAGGTCGAATACTTTGCTCATGTTTTCCTAGATTATTAGCGGTTGCGAATTTAATCTAGACAAAAGCGAAACACACATTGATCTACGTTGCGTTTTCAAAAAAAAGTCAACCGATCCGCCATTTAATTCTCAGGCTTCGTTCAGATAGAAGTCTATCAGTCCTTCCGGGGCCTGAATATGTAGCTCCTTTTTTTTCGGATCGATTTTTTGGATAAAATCTTCATTGAGGGGTAGCAGGATCTCTTTTTTCCCCGTTGTAATAACAATCAGCGGGTTGTTGCTGATTTCTTCGATTCTTTCCACAACTCCTATCTCGCCCTTTTCATCGTCAAATACTTTGAATCCCTTGATGGCTCTGAGCGCCACCCGGTTTTCATCGGTCTCACTCAAGTCATCTTTATTGATGAAAATCGAACATTTAACCAGCGCGCGCGCCTTCTCTTCTGTGTCAATGCCTTCCAGTTTGACTTTGACAGTGCTGTTCGTTTTGTATTCCAGAAGCTCAATAAAAAAGGGCGTGAGTTGCCCTTTTTGTTCAACAAAAATGTGTTTAAGCGACTCATAGTCACGAACATTGTCTGTATCCAATGTGCCAGTCAGTTCGCCTTTGTAGCCGTGCAACTTTGAAAAATATCCAACACAGTGAAGGTTGGATTTATCAATGATCTCGTTGGTGTCGTTTTTCACGTTCAAAAATAAAAAAAAAGCCACCCGCTTGCGGCCGGTGGCTTATGATTGTTCAAATCAGTATTATGCTTCTGAATTTTCTGCCGGAGCATCAGCTGCCGGAGCTTCTTCAGCAGGCGCACTTTCAACAGCCGCATTTGCTGCAGAGCTTGCTTCAGCAGCAGCAGCAGTCATAGCCTTAAGCCTGTTTTCATTCACTTCACGCTCGTGCTTCAGTGCTTTGTTTAATGATTCAGATTTTTCTTTGGTAAGACGATCTTTCTTAGACTGAATTTTGTTAGTCTTATCTGCAATCCAGCTTTCATAGCGCTTGTCAGCCTCTTCCTGAGTCAGGGCTCCTTTAGCCACACCCTTGCTCAGATGCTGACTCAAAAGAACACCTGTATAGCTCAGCATAGCGCGAACTGTGTCAGTTGGTTGTGCACCATTGTTCAGCCACTCGATGGCTTTGCTGTTGTCCAACTGAATGGTTGCAGGATTGGTGTTGGGATTGTAGCTTCCGATGCGCTCTATGAATTTTCCATCACGTGGAGAACGAGAATCTGCTGCTACGATGTGGAAGAAGGGCTTGCCTTTCTTACCGTGACGTTGAAGTCTTAATTTTACTGCCATTTTGTTTTGTTTGTAGGGTGCGAAACCCGGTTAACAATTGTTTGATTTTGAGGGGCGCAAATGTACGCCTTCTTGCTTGCTCAACAAACATGTTTCGAAAAAAAAAACGGGCACCGGGAAATATTCGAACAATTCCTGCTTTCTTCGCCTTGCACATGGAAACTCCTGAAATTACTGTACAATCTTATGCGCACGCGCTTAAAGACTATGATATTGAGGAGGTTATCGGTCATTTTGATTATGGCAAAGTTGCCTGGATTCTCGATCCGGAAGGGAACAAAATTGAATCGTGCGAACCTATGGATCAAATTCTGGAAGATTGGGAGGAGGCGCATAATCAATGATGGTTCCGCCTAAATATACTCAATATGTGATTGTGCTGATTTGTCTGTTCTTTTCGCAATTGCGGGCACAATACACAGACAATCCGCTGAAAGGAAAAAGATGGATTTCCATTGGCGCCGGTATCAATTCTGCTGATTATTATTCTTGGCAGGGTCTGGCATCTTATTCCAGAAGGTCCGAAAGTTCGCTGGTTCAGGCACGAGTGGCATACACCCAGGAATTACTTTTTGCATCGGACGATTCGTGTACGTCGAAAATCAACAGACTCTCAGAATTTGCATTTTTGTGGGGTGACGGTTGGGGTGGAAAAAAATGGTTTGTCACCGGTGCTGTGGGCTTTGGTTTTAACGTGCGCATGTTTTGTCGCAGGACTACTTATGAAGACCAGTACATAACTTCTGTGACAATGGGTGTTCCGCTTCAGATAGAATTTGGAGTCCATATAGGAAAAAAATCTTCCATTGGTTTGATTGGAACCGGAAACTGGAACTTCAGAGAATCCTATGCCGGCGTTAATCTGGCGTATTATTACAGGTTGAACAAAAAGAAGGAATGAATGGCTCTGTTTTACCATGAACTGGCACAGCCGGACGCCAAGCTCGAACTTGATATTCAGGAAGCCACCCACATCAGCCGTGTTCTGAGAATGAAAGATGGTGACCTGATCTGGCTAACCGATGGAAAGGGCTTGAAGATTTCAGCTGCTATCGAGTTAGGCAAGAAATCCGTTGTGGCGAATGTATCCGAATCCGGTCAGATGATGCCTGAAGAATCACAACTTACTATGGCCATCGCTCCTACTAAAAATAATGAACGTCTTGAGTGGTTTGTGGAAAAGGCTGTTGAGATTGGCATTCGGAAAATTCAGCTCATTCATTGTAAACACAGCGAAAGGCCAACTCTGAAAACGGATAGGCTGCATCGAGTTGCTATCTCGGCCATGAAGCAAAGTCAACGATATTACCTGCCTGAAATTTTACCGATCATGCCTTACGCAGAATGGATGGCATCGATTGAAAGAGAAAATAATTTTATTGCACATTGTCTTGCTTCACGTCAGCGAAAATTACTCCGCGATGCACTTCAGCCGGGTATGCCTTCCTGCATCGCAATTGGGCCTGAGGGTGATTTTTCTTCAGATGAAATAGAAAGTGCCTGTTCCAAAGGTTTTGTTGAGGTAAGTCTTGGAAAGGCCAGATTGAGAACAGAAACTGCGGCACTCGCTGCCGTTCATACATTTGAACTTATCAATCAATAAAAAATCCTTCATGTTTAAATCGATCTTGAAAGTTGCGATGCTCATTTTGGCAGTATTGCTGGTTGTAGCCTGGTTTACCAACCCTGAAAAGGAGGATTTTGCATTAAGAATAAAAATGGAACTTGACAAAGAGGTTAACAGCAATAACGATAATCCGGCTTTGCAATACATTGCGGAAATTGGTCTTAAGTTCACCAAACATGTTGCTGAAAAAATGATGGTCAGAAAAAACTATGGCATATGTTCCATTTTTGTCATCTCTCTGCCTGATGGTGATTATTCTTATCTCGGAGCATTTGGCAACTACTTTCCTTTACAGACAAAGAACCCACTTGACCAAATCAACAAGCACAAATAAAATGAAAGTTTTTTCTCTTGTTGTGGCCATTGTTATGGCAAATTATGTCTTTGCCCAGCACCACATCATACCAGCTCCGTCTTCTTATCTGGCGTCATCAGGTAATTTTATTCCGAATGAAAAAACTATCATCCTTGTAGATGGGCCATGCATTGATGAAGCAAATCTTCTCGCTGATTTGCTCAAATCGCAAACGGGTAAGAATTTTCTGGTGGATGATGGAACCCTGAATCCTGGTAACAATTATATCTTATTGCAATGTCAGGAAAAAGCAAAATCAATACCTGATCTTCCCGGAGATATCGAAAAGAGAATTAACACCAAACCTGCCGGTGCTTATCAGATGAAAATTTTCCCCGACAGAATTATCCTGTCTGCAAAAGACAGAGAGGGAATTTTTTACGGGATTATGACGATAAAACAGATCATCCTGAATCCGACTAATCTGAAAAAACCGCATCAGGATATTGGCTTACCATGCGCTGCGATAAGGGATGAACCTGTCTTCCCTCATCGGGGGCTTTTGCTTGATTGTTGCCGCCATTTCATGAGCAAAGAATTCATTCTCAAGTATGTCGATTTGCTTGCCTTGTACAAGATGAATGTGTTTCATTGGCACCTCACAGAGGACCAGGGTTGGAGAATTCAAATCGACAAGTATCCTTTACTTACTGAAGTCGGAGCCTGGCGCCGTGAGGGTGATGGAACAACGTATGGTGGTTTTTACACCAAATCGGATATCCGCGAAATTGTTGCATACGCCCAAAGCCGGCACATTACGGTCATCCCGGAAATTGAAATGCCCGGACATTCGCTGGCTGCGATTGCTGCTTATCCGACACTCGGGTGCACCGGTGAGCAAGTGCACGTGGAAAATAATTGGGGAGTATTCAAGGATATATACTGCGCTGGTGATGAAGAATCTTTTGTTTTTCTAACGGATGTTCTCGCAGAAGTTTGTGATCTTTTCCCATCTCCTTTTATTCACATAGGCGGTGATGAAGCTCCAAAATTTCGTTGGGAGCAATGTGAAAGATGTCAACGCAGGATCAAAGAACTGGGACTGGCAAATGAGGCAGAACTTCAGACATACTTTATCGAACGCATCGCTGCTTTCCTTGCGACAAAAGGGAAAAAAATCATTGGTTGGGATGAAATTCTCGAAGGAGGAATTCCTGCTGATGCAATCATTCAAAGCTGGAGAGGAATGGAAGGTGGAATGAGAGCTGCACTTGAAGGTCACGGGGTAGTTATGTCGCCTACAAGCCATTGTTATTTTGACTATGGTCTTGAATCGACCGATTTGCGTGAGGTCTATGAATTTGATCCTGTGCCTGCAGGCCTGACGGCTTTGCAGCAGACAAACATTCTTGGTGGTGAATGCAACATGTGGACCGAACATGCGCCGCAGGAATTGGTCGATAGCAAAGTATTCCCAAGAATGCTTGCTATTTCTGAGGTATTGTGGACATACCCCCAAGACCGGAATTACGATGAGTTTTATAACAGGGTTAAAACTCACTTTGATATACTTGATGACCTTGGCGTGCAATACGGATTCCCGGTAGTGCCTGTAAATGTGATTCAGAACCACTCGGGACAGGAAGCAATCCAGGTAAAGGTGAAGGGGGCTTTTGAAGGCGTCGAAGTCCGTGCCGCTGTTTTTCCTGCAATCGGAGAGATACCGCAAAGTGATCTTGTTGCCTTATCAACGGTTGATTCTTTCACCATCAACTCTCCTTCTCAGCTTGTGGTTAAAACTTCGTTCAGAGGGAAAGAATACCCAGGTCTTATTCGCAGATACTATTCTCCTCATTCAGCTATGGCAGGCAAGGTGGAGTTAGCCGAGCCTTTTTCTCCTTACTATCCGGCCGGAGGCAACAATGCACTTGCGGATGGCTTTCTTGGAAGTGACAATTTCCGTGATGGTTTCTGGCAAGGCCTCTCTGGCAAGGAAATGAAGGTTACCGTTGATATGGGAAAAACCATCGATGTAACAACGATCTCAAGCAGATTTTTCCATTATGGAAATGCCTGGATTTTCAGGCCGAACCTTGTAATTTTCGAGATCAGCAGAGATGGCGTAGAATGGAAAAATGTTGGAACGGTTCATGCGAATTCGGATGAAAAGTCATCAGGCGAATTTGTTGTTCCTTATGAGTTGAAAGTTTCTCCTCAAAAGGCACGTTTCATAAGAATGACCGCAAAGAATTATGGGTTGAATCCGGATTGGCACGACGCACCTGGTGAACCTACCTGGCTTTTCTGCGATGAGCTCGTGGTGAAATAAGGAGATAGGAGATTAAAGGTGCATGAATTCCTTCTTGGCAAGCAGTTGTTCCTTGGACTCGCGATGATCCGGGTCGTCTACACAACAATCAACCGGGCATACCGCTGCACATTGTGGTTCATCATGGAAGCCCACACATTCAGTGCACTTATCTGAAACTATGTAATAAACGTCCATGCTCACTGGCGTATTGTTGCCGTCAGCATCAATCTCTTTATTGCTATTGAGTGGATTGATAATACCGCGCAGCCCGGTGCCGTCAGAGAATTTCCATTCTGCGCCACCTTCGTATATCGCATTATTCGGACATTCCGGTTCGCATGCACCGCAATTAATGCATTCGTCTGTGATTATGATAGCCATAGTGTTATGCTCTGTAATTTTGCGCGGCAAAAATAAGGTGTCGACATGGATGTAATCAAACAACGCATATCAACGTTTGTTCAGTTGGGCAAAACAATGAGAGAACTTGCCATGGGCGATACCTGGCCCGGTTTTGCCTGCGGTCTGAGTGAACAGGAATTCAAAGACTTTCGGAATATCATCTCGTCGCATATTCACTACAACGGATGGTTTACAGAAGAAAATATTCACCGGTCACTACTTGCCTGGAGTGAGGCATTGACAGAGGAAAATTTGTTGAAATGGTTAGGGTCATATAAACTGCAGAACCCTGTGCAGCCTAAGAAAGTGGCGATAATCTGTGCCGGAAATATTCCAATGGTTGGTTTGCATGATTTGATTTCTGTTCTGATAACCGGGAATATTGCGTTAATCAAATTGTCTTCCGACGACAACAAACTGATTCCGGCAATTATGCAGGTTTATGCCAGTCTGAACCCGGATGAAGCGGATCATGTGGTATTTTCGGATGAAAAGTTGAGAGGGCACGAGGCGCTTATTGCCACCGGCAGTAACAATACTTCAAGATATTTCTCATATTATTTCCGGTATGTGCCTCATATCATCAGGAAAAGCAGAACCAGCGTAGCTATTCTTCGAGGTAATGAGTCGAAAGAAGATCTGAAAAAACTGGGAAATGATATTTTCGATTATTATGGATTGGGGTGCAGGAATGTTTCGAAAGTGTATATGCCTGTGGGATTTGATCTGGACAAGTTGTTTCAAGCGATCTATGATTTTCATCCAATCATCAACCACAACAAGTACGCCAACAACTACGATTATAACAAGGCTGTGTGGCTTCTGAACCAGGAGCAATTGCTCGACAATGGTTTTATTCTGCTGAAACAGGAAAGCAGGATCCATTCGCCAACGGGCTCGCTCTATTATGAATACTACAGTGACGAATCAGGACTTATGGCTTCTCTGAAGACTCAAAATGAGGAACTACAGTGTATTATTGGTAGTTCAGAGATTCCATTTGGTCAAAGCCAAAAACCGCAACTTTGGGATTATGCAGACAATGTGGACACTATCCGATTTCTTACCTCGCTGAACATCAAGGATTAGAAATTGTTATTATTCGGGAATCTTTGTTCCTTTTGTGTCAAGATTAAGCTGTAGGCTTCAGTAATTTTGCATTCCTTCAAAACCGCTATGAATAAATTTTGGATTTTCTGCTCTTTCGTTGTTCTTGGTCTGATGTCATGCGAGACTGACGTAGACTTGAATGCGCCTTACAAAAATACCACGGTAGTGTTTGCTTTGCTCGATCCGGATGCAAATGGTGACAATGCGATCAACCTGCTCGACACGCAATGGGTTCGTATCAACAAAACTTTTATTGGTGAAGGTGATAACAATGTTTACGCAGCCATACGTGATAGTTCGGAGTATGATGAGGAGGATTTTGAAAGCAAGGTAGTGCAGCGAATAGTTGACGGAGAAGTAATCGAGGAATATCAACTGATAGCTAAAGACGTTGCGAATCGTGATATGACTTCTGGTGGTATTTTTTATGGTCCGGAGCAAACAGTTTATTATTTCCTCCCCAGTGCCCCCGGTCTGAATCAAAATTCATCATACCGTATCGTATTGAAATTCAAAGATGGAAGAGAAGTTACCGGTGAAACTGCAGTTGTAAGTTACGGCAGTTTTGCTTGGATAACTCCACAGGCAAATGCAACGCTTATCATGGCTAACGTCGCCAGCACGGGAGGGGTATTGTTCACCCCTGAGGTTTCTGTGCGCTGGAATGCTGCTTCTAACGCGAACGTTTATGACGCCAGATTGAGGTTTCACTACACAGAATTGCTTTACGACAATGACGGTCAGCAAGGAACTCCTATCAGCACCACCGCAAAGTATATCGATTATTTTCTTGGTAGTGTAAGCAAAACAGTGATTCTTTCCGGTGAACAACTGAAGCTCACTTTTGATGGTGAATCTTTTTACGCCTTGCTGAAAAATAATCTTGAGATAAATCCGAGAATTCGTCGCATCATAGGTAACTATGATGTAATTGACCAGCGCACCGAGTGTTTTGATCTGTTACTTACCATGGGTAATGATGATCTGAAGTCCTATATTGAAGTGAATAGTCCTGCAACCGGTATCGTGCAGGAACGACCTATTTATACAAACATCAACAATGGTATTGGGTTGTTTGCATCCCGCGGATCACGAAACCTTACGAATTTACCATTGATCGCGATCGATAACAACAATCAGGAAAACCCAGGTAATCTATTTGCTTTTGAAAGTGAACTTGTTATAGGTCTTAATTTTTGTGACCCCAATGGAAGTTCTCCCCTCACTTGTAACGATTAGACCGTGGATGAGCTTACCACCGGCACAGATGGTTCCCCTCGTTATCCTATCATTACTGCTTCAATAGTTTGATGTGTTGTTTGTGCTGACCGTTTTCAACACGAATAAGATATTGTCCCGATGAGAGTTCGGACATTTCAAGTGTCATGGAATTCGTGAATTGGCCATTGCTGATCAGTCTTCCTGATGAAGCATACAGACTGTATTTATATGTTTCTGAATTATTACCGATTAGCATTGCTTGATCTTCCGTCGGATTGGGATAAACTGCAACGATATGATTGTCTGCCGACTCGTTCACAGCAATATCCTCAATTAAGTCTGCCGTCTGTATTGTTGTCACTGTTCCTCCGTTCGTAGTTATGCGAAGAATGGGTACTATAAACTCGGTACTTATCCAATCATAGACAATGGACTCAGGGCGATCAAATGCAATGCCGCCTCCGAGGAATTCAACATAAATAGAATCCGTTGCATTCACAACAGATCGCACACGCAAGACCTCAAAACTTTGATCCCAGATATTGATTGTGCCCCATCCATCACAAACATATTCACGGGTTTGATCCAAACCATAAAAGCCCAGTGTGGGTATTTCGAACTGAAGTTCCGAATCAGATGAACCGGCAGTTCCGAAAGTCAGCGGAATATCATAAATCACATCGCGGTCATCCATTTGCGCGATGAGTGGAACACCATTGATGGAAGACAAAACACCGGTGATTGCATAAACATCTCCACTGTTTTTATAAACCTGATAAGACTCTTCGAATGATATAGCACCGACATCAGCCTGCTCGAAACCAATTCCATAATCGGAATCATACTCAGGATAAAATGGATTATTGAAAATCGCCTGATCAATGAATGATAAATCAGACAAGGTGAAGCACGGAATTCCAGCATTCAGGTTCAGTGGTTGCAATATTTCGCTACTGAAATTCCACTCATGATTGGGCCCGGTATCTTCCAGATCATAATCCTCGGACAACGTTGCGTTTCTTGTTATGAGAGTATCACCATCATATGGTAAATGATTGTGTTCAATGCTTATCTGGGCAGAAGAGTAGATGGATAAGCTCAATACAAGTGATAGGAAAACGTGTTTCATTTAGAATAAGATTATCGTTGGTTGTTGCTTTGTTGTTGAATGTATCTTTCTATTACATGCAATAATAATGAGGAATGCGACCTGTGCGTTAATAAAATGTCAGCAAAAGAGTTTGCAATAGTTAAGTTCATTGCTACTCGCTTTGTCTACATTCGCATGGTGATTGCATACTGATTGATACAATGTAGCACTCACGTTGATTAACCAACCAACCAACTAACTTACGATACCCTATGAATCTGGATAAATACGACTACGTTATTCTGGACATTATTCAGGCTTATAAACGCCATAATAAAAATGAACTCATCAAACTTAGTCAGCTCGAAACAGCCTTCTGGAGTCGTATTGAACATGATGACGCCCAGGCCACACGCAGCGCCCAATTGGGAGAACGTGTAGCCAATCTTTATCTGGAGGGCTATATCATGAACAAGAGTAATTTGGGATACCGGCTTACAAAAAAGGGTAAAGAAGAATTGTCTTTTCAGGAGCTCGACGCCTGAAATATTCCGACACAATGCTGATTGATATTTGTCGTTCCTATCTGCGATGAAATCAGTTTCTGTAATCGCAGTGCTTTCATGTTTTGCGTTCACCTTGAATCAGGGTACTACATTTCCCCTAATGCAAGGCGAAACCCTCGACGGGAAAACTGTATCACTGCCGTCTGTTTGCAGAGGAAAGAAAGCGGTAATAGGACTGGCATATAGCGAAAAGGCTCAGGAAGCGCTTGCAAGCTGGCACGAACCAATGTTTGACAAGTTCGTTGCAAAGGTGGGGATGTTCGATGGCGATTATGATGTCCGGTTGTTCTTCGTTCCTATGTTCATTGGTCTGAAACAGGCTGCATATCAAACAACCCTTAAAAAACTGAGATCGGAGAATAGAAAGGATCTATATCCATATGTGGTTTTTTACAAAGGAGAGCTTGAACCATATGATTCCGAATTGGGAATGAAAGACAAAACTTTGCCTTATTTTTTTGTTCTGGATGAGCAGGGCAAAATACTATACAACTGTACCGGGGGCTATTCTGACAAAAAAATGGAGGATATTGAAGCTGCGCTTCACTAAACGAAATCAGGAAGACAAACAATCAGACCCAACTCTCCTCAAGTTCTCTGCGGAGATCAATCATTCGCAATGCTGTGACCGCAGCTTCCACGCCTTTGTTGCCCTTTGATCCTCCGCTGCGCTCTCTCGATTGCTCAATATTGTTGTCTGTCAGCACTCCGAAAATTACAGGCTTCGAGTGTTTGATAGCAACTTGCTGGACTGCATTGGCGCAGGCCTGACTGATAAACTCGAAATGAGGTGTCTCGCCCTTTATGATGCTGCCGATGCAGATAATCGCTTCTACATTTTTATTGCGCATGAGAATGTCTGCAGCTAAAGGCAATTCAAAACTCCCAGGAACATTTACTACCTTGATATTGTCGAGGGAAGCACCGCAATCTGTCAGTGCCTCAATACAGCCTCTGAACAGATTATTGGTAATGTCGCTGTTCCATTCAGAAACAACAATCCCGATGCGCATTGTCCGTGCATCGGGAAGTGTCGCTTTATCATATAAAGACAGATCGTTGGTCGCCATAGAATTAATCTATCGCTTTCAGGTATGCGAGTAATTTTTCCGACTCTCCGTATTCAGGAGATTTCTTGTCATAATTGTCAACTACAAACTGAAGCAAATTAGCAGCTTTATCGTTCTTATTGAGCTCCATATAGGCTTTGGCAGCCTTGAGGTTATAAAGCGGTCCGGTATAGTCGCGGCTTGCGCTTGAGTTCGCGCGTTTTGCCGCCTTCTCCAACCAGGAAGCACCCTCTTCAATGTTTCCGAGCATGATGTTCATGTCTCCAATATTGCCTACTACTGTAACACCAACTGCTTCATCATCAAAATCTGCATTTTTGAAATGTTCCAGAGCAGTTGCATAATCTGCCTTCACATCACGGTAGTATACTCCGGTCCAGAAATGAGCGCGCTTGCCAACATTTGTGTTGCCATATTTTTCGGCGATGGATTCATATCCTTCGAAATCAGCATTGCCAAGAACAGCAAGCTGAAGCGAGTCTGACTCAACCCATAGATCGGCTTTAACGATAGCATTGGAAGCCTCAGCCTCTTTTGGTTTCTTATAAAGGAATTGGTATGCAAAGAATCCACCAAGCAGGAGAGCGATGGCCCCCAATCCAATGGTCAATGTTTTTCTGTTTTTCTCCAGAAACATTTCTGCATTGGTGTATACCTGCTGAACGTCAACAATTGTCTCGTCCTTTAAAGTTTCTTTTTTTGACATGTACTATAAATTTTGGCGGCCGCAAAAGTAATAGAATTCTGGGCATTTTTTCCCTTTTTGTGTAATCTTGATTACCGGACGCACCTTATGAGCGAGGAAAGACGGTGAATTTCAGGTATTTTCAATATCCTCGGGTAGTCTGATTCGCCGGTTAACAATGTTGTATGAAGGTTTTGCCCTCAGGATGAATGCAATAAACCAATTTTTCGGGCGCTTGAGTCGTTATGACCTGTCTCCGGTGGTCATGCTTTTTGGGTTAATTTTGCCAATACTGACCGATGGTTCTGCCGCTTGAAATGAATCGAAATAGGAATCATATTCCATCGTCGGGTTGGTCTGTCAGCCTTGAAATTATTGTTTCTTATTGTCGAAGCGACAATCACAATGATCGCTTGGAAATCAAGTTATGCTTAAAATGAATTTTATGTCGTTGAGATTTTGCATTTTGCTGATTGCCCTTATGCTATCTGAGCTCAACACGCTTTCTCAATCGAGATACCAAAGCCTTATGTGGAAAATCACAGGCAATGGACTCACAAAACCTTCATACCTCTATGGCACCATGCATATCAGTGGCAAAATGGTTTTCCATCTTGGTGATCAGTTTTATGATGCAATGGAAAGTGTTGATGTGGTGGCGCTGGAGCTTGAACCGGAGGCCTGGCTCGGCTCGATGTTCGAAGATCCTGAATACCTGGACTATATGCGTGAATTTGCCGCAGGTTCAGATGATTTTGGGTACATGGATTACGGCCATCAATCTGATCTTCCTCCACTCTCCGGATTCTATCAATTGAATACCGATGTGCAGGAAAAACTGAAATATTTCATGATGTTTGATCCGGTGCTGCTGAATTATCTCATGTCCAGATACGGGAATTACGCTGAAAGTGCGGATTTTGAAGAGGATACATGGCTGGATATGTATATATACCAGGTTGGAAAGAAATTCGGAAAACAAACCATTGGCCTGGAAAGCTACCAGCAGTCGGGATACTATATCAGGCAAGCCAGAATTGCTGAAACGGAAGAAACGGATAAACGAGAGTTCGACGAAGGTGATATCAAGGAGATGATGGATTTGCAAAAACAATTTGAACCTGCTTACAGAAAACAGGATCTCGATCTTATTGATTCATTGAATAAGCTGACCACCTCTCCGGCATTTGACAAATACATCCTGGTTGAAAGAAATAAGGTCTTCATAAATACTATTGATAGTGTGCTCAAATCGGGTAAGTCGATTTTTGCCGGCATGGGCTGCGCACATTTACCCGGTAATCCGGGTGTGATTGAACTCTTGCGCAGTAAAGGATATGTTGTGGAACCTTATAACAAGGGAGAAAGAAGTGCTAAAAGAAGAGATAAAATCGAAAAACAGATCTTCAAAAGGGAATTCAAAACCTTTACTAATCAAGCCGGTGATATCAGTTTCAGCACTCCAACTGCAGTTTATCATCTTCAGTCAGACCGTGCCTCAACTTCTTGGATAAGTCTCGACATGCCCAATGGTGCAAGTTTTATTGTGAATAGAATGAAAACATATGGTGGCATCAACCACCGCGATTCTGAAAGTCTGATGAGTTCTATTGACAGCTTGCTCTATGAAGCCGTTGCTGGCGATATTATCAGTATCAAGAAATCTTCTTTTCAGGGCAATCCTTCGATTGATATTGTCAATGTTTCGAGAAGAGGCGATTACCAGCGCAGAATGATCATTATCATGCCGGAGGAAATCATACTTCTCAAACTGAACGCAACCGGAACCAAGATTCGTGATGGTTATGGCAATGAGTTTTTTTCTACATTCAAAGTGGTTCCTGCACGAGATAGAACATCTACTTGGTCTTCTTTTGACAAAACAGTAATCGCCAATTTCCCGGGCGAGGTGATAGACTACAAAGTTGAATGCAGGGAAGGTGACTCTCCGGATATGGAAGCCTATTGCGCTGTCAATTCGGGTCATGATGTTTTTGCTATTCAGCGCCATGTCAATTATGATCCGGAATTTCTTGATGAAGATGAGTATGAATTGAAACGTCTTCAACGTGCCTTCATCGAAGACAACAACCTTGAAATAATCAACGAGGCAAATGCATCGCACTCCGGATTACCCGCCAGAGATGTGAGGTGCAGAACCGAATCGGGAGCAAATGTGAGATGTCGGTTCGTGCTCAATAATCTGAGTTATTATGCCCTGACTGCCTTTACCGAAGATTCTGTTATGGCCGTGGATTTCATCCGAAGCGTTCAATTCAATCATGTAAAACATGATGAGTTTTATCTTCACCGGGATACCGTGAACCACTTTACTGTCATGTTGCCTTTCAAACCCCTGCCTGCTGAGGACTATTCATCGTATTACCGTTCAAAGGATAAAAATATTTTTGAAGGCAAAACCAGTGGAGTTGCTCTAACAGTTCCAGGTGAATGCGAGGTTGTAGATATTTCATATCAGCGTTTCCATCGTTTTTCGGATGGTGAGGATACTGTCAAATTTTATAATGAAAGGATACAGCGTGCTTTGCGCCCGGGTATGGCAATGAATAAAAGCAGCGTTGAATGGAACAAACTGGGATGTGTCATGGAATTTGATATCGCTGATACGGCATCAAGCAGGCGCTACATGCAGAAGGTTATTCTTGAAAACAAGACGTTATTCACATTGACTGCCAGCTATGATTCGTCGCAAGGCAGGGGCGATTTTGTTACGAAAGTTTTCGATTCATTTACTTCGGAGGATTCAACTTATCCCTTTTATCATTTTGAAAATATGGATCTCGATTTTCTCAGTGTCCTGCATAGCAGCGACAGTCTTACTGTTGCGAGTGCTGTGAAAGTGGCTGGAGAAATGGACTGGTCCCAGGAAGCTGGAGATTCGATACGGCACATGTTGCTGAATTTTCCGAAGTTCAGCGATAATAAAGATGGAGATCTGATTCGTGAAAAGTTGACCAATGGACTTGCAGCGGATACAACGGCAGAGTGTATTGAGTTTATCCGAAATCAGTTTTACGCATATTCAGATAGTGCATCCTATCAACTGGATCTGCTGCGCGTTTTGCTTCGCATGAAAACCAAAGCGGCTTGGCAGACTTATAAGA
Source organism: Crocinitomicaceae bacterium (assembly GCA_040381475.1). Lineage (GTDB taxonomy): Bacteria > Bacteroidota > Bacteroidia > Flavobacteriales_D > Sanyastnellaceae > JAIBBG01. The sequence goes on from JBEIHH010000001.1 coordinate 38,668, forward strand.
AACTGGTACTGGATGAACCTCCAATTGTTTCGGAAAGAATGCGCGGCTCTGGTTTTTCTATTTTGAATGATTCACTGGAAATGGCAGCACCTCTTATTCCCGATCTGATCCAATTGCTGGCCCTTGATGAATACGAAGAAGAAGTTTACGCGCTTATGGCTGATGCACTGGACAGCAATAAAATGAAATCGGATGTTTATAAGGCGCTTGTTCCGCAATTAACTATTGAGGCGCGAAATGAATTAAAACGTCTCAATGGCATGAAGGACAATGGCTATTCCTTCAATAGTTCACAACTGATGGACTATGTCACGCTTTTGTATCCCTTCAGTTCACGTCCGGAAGTTCAGGCTTTTATGGACAAAGCGCACAGAACGAAAAAAATGCCACTACTGCTGGATTTGATAGAGTTCGATCTCCGTAAAAAAATATCTGTACATGATTCTTTGATTCAGAAAGTTGCCTTGAATGAATCACAAATTATCCCTCTTTATCAAATCCTGCACAGAAGCAAATTGACAAAACTGATGCCAGCGAAATATGCTGACAGGGAGACTTTGCTCAACGTTTTCATACGTGAAAAATTTAAGAGCGGCAGTGGCTCGCGGGAAACCAGGGTAGATACCGTGGTGGTCATTGGTCATGAGCCTGGAAGTATCAGAAACAAATCTTTGGATATTTATTACTGTAAGTATAAAAAACAAAGATCTAAACAATGGCTGGGCTTAGTAATTGCGTTTGATGCGAGCGACAGTACCAACCTGTGGCCGGAATTCGTTTATACACGTCAGACAATTGTCATTGATGCCGATGAGGACGAAATGTCAGAATTGAAAAGGGAGTACCTCAATCTGGAAGAAGAAAACAGAAGGGTAATCAATTTTGGTTCAGGCGTCGATAAATTTGATTATAGTTGGTATTGATTCTTTCCTTATGAGCGATCTTTTCCTTCAGCATCTTTCTCTGTACAACTTCAAAAATTATGAAGAGGCAGCATTAAATTTTGATGCTCAGTTCGTCGTTTTTGCCGGTAACAATGGCTCAGGAAAAACTAACATTCTGGATGCGATTTATTATCTGTCTTCTTGTAAAAGTTTTTTCAATCCGATAGACTCTCAAAATATTCTGTTTGGACATGAGCAATGCTCTGTCACCGGAGAATTCATGAAAGCAGGACATCACGAACAGGTGGTTTGCTCAATTCGCAAAAACCATAGGAAAATTGTCAAACGAAATTTTAAAGAATACGAAAAACTAGCTGATCACATTGGACTTTTTCCGGCTGTGATGATTACCCCTTATGACATTGAGCTGATCTGGGAAGGTAGCGAGGTGAGAAGGAAATTTCTCGATGCAACACTATCTCAACTTTCAAGACAATACCTTGACCGTTTGATAGCCTACAACCATGCCTTGCTTCAACGCAACAATTTGTTGAAGTCATTTGGTAAGTCGGGTAAGTTCTCCTCTGATTTATTGGAGCCATGGGATTATCAGTTAGAGGAGTATGCTTCGTCTGTGCATGCCGACAGGAAAAAATTTCTAGAGGATTTTATTCCGGAATTCAGAAAAGTATATGCGGCAATCTGTGATAGCAAAGAAGAAATGGATGTCGTATACCAAAGTGATCTGAGCGACTCGGATATGGCTACTCTTTTGTCTAACAATGCTGACCGCGACAGGGTTCTGGAACGAACTTCCGCAGGAATTCATCGAGATGATTTACTGTTCACAATTGATCAGCATCCGATCAAAAAATTTGCATCTCAGGGTCAACAAAAATCATTTTTGTTTGCTCTGAAACTGAGTCAATATGCTTTTCTGTCGTCGCATTTGAAGTTGAAACCCGTTTTAATGCTCGACGATTTATTCGATAAAATTGATCAATCCCGAATGTCAGGTATTCTCGATTGGCTTTCTGATAACAACTGTGGTCAGGTTTTTATTACGGACACGCACGCCGAGCGTATTCCGGAAATTCTCAGGGTACGAAAACTAAAATACCAATTGTGGAAAGTAAGTCATGGAAAAGTGATGGTTGCTGAGCACGTTTGATTGATCTTTGTTCCATGTCGTCCAGAAAATATACCGACCAGCCTCTTAAGACAATTATTGGGGAAATGCTGCGCACGAGCGGGCTTGAAAAGCGTTACAACGAACTTGAAGTTGTGGCAGCCTACCGCGAGGCAGTGGGTGAAGTGATCTGGAAGAAAACCCGTGAGGCCAGAGTGTACGGCAAATCACTTGTTTTAAAAATGGATAGTGGGCCCCTCAAACAGGAATTGTCCTATCAGAAGTCTAAAATTATTGCCGTCATCAATGAAACTCTTGGCGCTCCATGGGTGGAAGCCATTGAAGTATGGTAGCAAATGCTACCCGTCCGTGAATTTGGTAGGTGTTTAATGCCTGAGTTTGTAATTTCGCTCTAAGTAAGATTGATTCGGACTTCCCCAAAGTAAACATGATGATTCCTTTTTTTAAATCGAAACCCAAATTAGCTGTGATTTCGGCCGCTGCTTTGGTTTTTGCCTTGTTCACCGCTGCTTATGATACCAGTGAGGATGAGGCTTTTCATTCGCGCGAAGAAATGCTTCAGTTCAGATCAATGACTGGTGGCAATCTTCCAAACGGAAGCAATGATTTGTTCATGGGGTCCGGACGTTGCGCCGGTTGTCACGGTATTGATCAGGATATAGACAACCCACCCTTGGCTAACGTAGATATGAATGGCGTCAATGTGAGTCCCGCTGAAAACTGGCGTGCTTCCATCATGGCCAACTCCGCGAAGGATCCTATGTGGAGAGCCAAGGTAGCACATGAAGTTACCATCAACCCTCAGCATGCGTCGGAACTTGTCAATAAATGCACATCCTGCCATGCACCCATGGGTAGGTTTGAGGCAGAGCACGATGGAATCGAGTATTTTACAATGGACATGCTTGATGAAGATTCGATCGCACTAGACGGGGTAAGTTGTATGGCATGTCATTCCCAGCAAATTGAATCAACCGGTTTGTTTTTTTCCGGAGAACTCCATTACAACCCGGATACTGTGTGGGGACCGGTTTTCAATATCAACAAGGGAGATCTTCCAATGGCAGATTATGTCATGCAGAATTTCGTCGGTGTATTGCCAGTAGCAGAGAATAAATTCGCTAAGTCGGAAACCTGCGCGGGCTGCCACTCTTTGATTACCAATACTGCTGATCTTGAGGGGAATTTTACCGGAACTACTTTCATTGAACAGGCCACATATCACGAATGGCTCAACAGTTCTTACAACACCGGTGATGAAAATGCACAGGAGTGTCAGTCATGTCACATGCCTCACCTGAATGAGGGCGTTATCGTTGCTTCCGGATATAGCTTTTTGCCCGAAAGGCAGCCATATGCGCAGCACACACTGGTGGGTGGAAATAGTTTCATGCTGAAACTGATGAAAAATAACATCGAAGTTTTAGGTCTGACTGCCAATGAGGAACATTTTCAGACAGCCATTGACCGCACGATAGAAAATTTACAGAATCATTCGGCTGAAATACTGGTTTCTGAAGGCGTTATTGATGGTGATACTGCCAGGTATAAAGTAAAGATCACCAACAAAGCCGGACATAAACTCCCAAGCGGGTATCCTGCAAGACGCGCTTATGTCGAGTTCATCATGACTGATGAGAGCGGAAATGAAATTTTCCATTCCGGCAAATTAACTCCCGGATTTGAAGTTCAAGGACAAAATGCAGATTGGGAGCCACATTATGAAGTCATTACGAATGATTTGGAAGAGGTTCAGATCTATGAAATGGTGGCCGGTGACGTGATGGGTAACGTAACCACTGTACTTGAAAGAGCTCATCATATGATCAAGGACAATCGTCTGGTTCCTTTCGGGTTTAGCAATGATCATCCTGTGATTGATACTACCTTGATTGTTGGGATCGGCTCCGACCCTAACTTTAATGTGGTCAATGGTCAGGAAGGTTCCGGAACGGATGAAATCAGCTACCACATTCCGGTGAGTGGTATTTCCGGTAACGTTACCGTTACTGCCCGACTCATGTATCAGTCGCTTCCTCCGCAATGGAATGAAGAAATGTTCAGCGTTGATCATCCTGTCATCAATGCATTTGAAGAAATGTACTGGCAGGAAGGTCCTGCGCCTGTAATGATGGTTGAAGGACAAACTCAGAGCACTTTGGTAAGTATTGAGAACACCGGGGCATTATTTACTGTCAGCCCGAATCCGACGAATGCAGGTCAGGTTTTTGTCGATGCTGGCGCTGATGTGATCAGCAGTATTGATGTCTACGATATGAATGGAAAACTTATTCAATCATTGAAATTGAATACGGGAAAAACTGTTGTGAAGCTTCCTTTCATCAGTGGCATGTACTTATTGGATATCGTGACTTCACGCGGCCGCAAAGTGGAAAAAATATTGAGACGATAGCATGGCATGATTGCTATGGCGTCGCCACAATTCTCGTTGAATTCGAATCGATCTTAAAAGAAAAAAGGCTGCTATCTCAGGGATGGCAGCCTTTTTTATTTTATGAATATTTCTTATTTGTACATCACTTCTTTCGCTGTGCGCACAACATCTGCTACCTGCGGTAAAGCTTCATCGATCAGCGTTGAAGCAAAAGCGAATGGTGTATCGGTTTGTGTTAGCCTGCGAATTGGAGCATCCAGATAATCAAACGCATGACGCTGCACGCGATATGCTATCTCTGTAGATATGCTCGCCACAGGCCAAGACTCCTCAAGAATTATGAGTCTGTTGGTCTTTTTAACTGACCGGATAATCGAATCAATATCCAGAGGTCGAATGGTTCTTAGATCAATAACCTCCATGCTGATGCCTTCTTTTTCAAGTTCAGCTGCCGCTGCCAGAGCGGTTTTCATAATCTTACCGAACGAAACCAGCGTTACGTCAGTACCTTCTTTTTTCACATCGGCAACACCAATTGGAATGATATACTCACCATCCGGCACCATGCCTTTGTCGCCATACATTTTTTCGCTTTCAAAGAATACAACGGGATCATTATCACGAATCGCAGCCTTCAGCAAGCCTTTTGCGTCATATGGATTTGATGGCGTAATAACCTTGAGCCCTGGTACGTGGGCATACATCGATTCAAAGCTTTGTGAGTGTGTAGCTGCAAGCTGACCAGCCTGACCATTGGGTCCGCGAAACACAATGGGCACATTGAACTGCCCGCCGCTCATCTGCAACATTTTCGCTGCTGAATTGATAATCTGATCAGCAGCCAGAATCGCAAAATTCCAGGTCATGAATTCAACAATGGGTCTGAGACCATTCATTGCCGCACCCACAGCTATACCCGAAAACCCAAGCTCGGCAATAGGCGTGTCAATCACACGTCTCGCACCGAACTCGTCCAACATTCCTTTCGACGCCTTGTATGCACCATTGTATTCTGCTACTTCCTCGCCAAGCAGGAACACAGTTTCATCGCGACGCATTTCCTCGGTCATCGCTTCACAGATCGCTTCTCTGAATTGAATTTCTCTCATTCTGTAATTATTGAGGCCGTAAAATTAGTTGGTTTCCCATGGCACAAAAAATGGCAACCGGTTCAATGATGTAATTTAGGCCGGAAATGAAGGTTCGGTTCACCGCAATTCCCCATAAACTCCTATTCCGGCATCCTTTCAGGATTGCACATGGTATCAGATTGAGCACGGATGTTGTTTACTTGCGCGCAGAATGCGTCAATGCTGTGGGATTTGGCGAAGCTACTTTGCCTCCTTATCTGGGTGTCAGCACGGCCGAGGTGCTTGAGTTTTTCAAACTACCGGTCATCAATGAAATTGAATTTCCTTTTTCTCCAAATGATGTCCTGATAAACATTGACCGGCAAATTCCCGGAATGATGCCGGCAAAGGCCGCTCTGGATATGGCTTTGTGGTCATTGCTTTCGCAACTGGACAAAAAATCCTTTCCTGAGTTATTTGATGTGAAAACCAATGAGCGTGTTCCGCATTCGTTCACAATTGGCGTTTGCGATGAGGTTGAATTCTCCGAAAAAATTCAATTTGCCCGCAGTGTCGGTTTTGACTTTTTTAAATTGAAGTTCGACGGCGTGCATGATAGACAAATGATTGAAATGTACACCAAAATGGAACAGGCAACATTTGCGATTGATGTCAATCAGGCCTGGTCGGATGCGGAGGAGATGTTTGGTTTTGTTGATGAACTGGCGAGGCTTGGCTGTGTGCTGATAGAACAGCCTTTCCATCGCGATGATCTTGAACAGACTGCTTTGCTAAGGCAACATACTAACATTCCAGTGATCGCAGATGAGGCTTGTCAGAGAATCTTTGATATTCCGCGTATTCAGGAATCATTTGATGGCATCAATATCAAATTGCAGAAATGTGGAGGTCTTTCTGAGGCGCGAAGAATGATCACGGATGCCAGATCGCGTGACTTGAAGGTTTTGATTGGTTGTATGAGCGAGTCGTCTGTTGGTTGTAATGCAGCAGAAGTGCTGTCGCCTTTGTGTAACTGGGCGGATCTGGATGGTCCGTGGCTCATCAGAAATGATGATGAATTAATGCAGGAAATCGGATACAAAAAAAGCCTCAGATGAGGCTTTAAATATTTTAAACGGAATAGGGATTATTCTCCATATAGGCGTTCGCTTACAAGCACTGAATTTTCATCCCACATTTTCCAAACGTCTACTTTTTTACCAAGACTGTATACCATATGGTACCGCTTTACACCCATATCATCCCATACTGTCCAAATACCATCTTTCAGGCCTTCTTTGTAATATGCCTCTCCTATTACTGAGCCTTTGCTATTGAACTGATGCCATACACCTGATTTTTTTCCATTGGTATAATGTCCTTTTTCCTCAACTGCCCCGGTGGATGAATAGAAAATAACTTCTCCGTGCAACAGCCCTGATTCGATATTCAAAAGACGCAAGTTGCTTCCGTCACTATTCTTCTGTGTATATGATCCGCTGTATGGATTGCCTGATCCATCGCAAAAAACGCCATCCTTTTCAACCACCTGGCTGGAAGCGAAAACTGATACTATAAATAGCAGAGCAAGCAGGCTGATCTTTTTCATATTCATAAATTGTCGATTAATCTTTCGATAATACAAATCTAACGATTTATTAATATGAATGTTTCAATTCGAACAAAAAATTTTTAAGTTGTTGAAAATAAGCTTGATGAAAATTTGCAATGTTAAGCGAATGTAAACAAATCAACGCTCAACAAGTGAGACTTCAATATCAGAACCTGATTTACCGGCCTCCGGAATAATCACTTCGGTTGATTGGAAGGATACAAGTTGGAATACAACTTTGATTTCACCGGCAGGTATTTGTGTAAATGTGAAATTGCCATCACGATCAGAAAAAGTGACCAGATCTGTCCCTTGAATTTGCACTTTAACGCCGCTTAAAGACTCACCGGAAACAGCATCCTTCACAATACCCGATACGGTACTCCCCTTGGTATCCGGAAACTTGTTGCTGAACATACAGTTGCTCAGCACTAAGAATGAAATGAGAAGGATAACCGCTTTTTGCATGCCACAAATGAATTTCATCTATGATAACCGTTTGTTTATCCTGCGTTAATTTATCGTTATGAGGAAAAGGTAGACAGCACTCCTAAAGCATAGCATTACAATTTCGGAAGAGCGGCTTTTTCAGATGGAGTATTATTCCTTTTTGACCAATGGATTTCGGAGCCGTGATAAAAAGTCGCTGAATTTCTCGTCAAACTCGTTGATTCTTGTGAGATCAAGTGAATATTCTGTTTTTGAACCATAGAGATTCCCTTGGATCAATCCCGCTCTTTTCAACTCTCTTAAATGCTGAAGAACAGTGCTTCTGGATAAACCCGGAATCTCTACGATGGAGCGTAAAGGTTTTTCCCCATGTTGCGCCAGAGCAATAAGAACTGCAATGCGTGCCGGATGCCCTATCGATCGGGTAAATTGAGCCAAACCTTTGGAAAAGAGGTCATATTGTTCTGTGCCCGGCAATTGAATTTGATTTTTGCCAAAGTTGAAATCATGTTGTTTAGTATGAATGAAGCGGAGGTTACCGTTTCATGAAAGAATTTGAACCAAAAGCGGGAAATCAGCGCAGGAGTTCTTCCATTCGTTTTCGGAATACGGGAAAGCTATTCAGGTTGCTGTGCTTACCTCCGTTAACAGTAGTCATGTTTACATCCTTTGAGGCGTTTTTCGCAGTATTGTATAGTCTTTGCGCATGTCCATGGGGAACCACACGATCGCTCGTTCCATGAAAAATGTGAATAGGGTATTTCACATTTTGGATGTACAAATCTGATCTGAAACGATACCTTAATAAATACTTTATTGGTAGAAATGGCAGATAGTATTTGCCGGTGAGATGCATATTGAAAAAGGGTGTTTCAAGTATCAGCAGTGATGCCGTTCTTCGCGAAGCAAGCCTGGTAGCGAATGCAGCACCGAGTGATCTTCCGTAAATTACTAATTTGTCGTAATGCTTTCGTGAGATGATGTCATCAAAACATGTCTCAATGTCTCTGTGCATTTTCGCTTCCGATCTTTTGCCTCTGCTTTGACCGTAGCCACGATAGTCAGGTATGTAAACATCATATCCGTAGTCGGAAAGTTCTTCAGCCATGAATTGCCATCGCTTCATGCTTCCGGTATTTCCGTGAAGATAAAATATCAACCCTTTCGGATTTGGGTTTTTAATCAGAATTCCATGAATTATTCCGCTATGTGCTGTATGAATGATTATTTCCTCGCAAGGCAGCGTGACTGCCGGCTTGAATATTTCAGTAAAATTCAACGGAATAAAAATAAATCTCTCTTGTATCAGAAAATAAACAACACAGATGCCTGCATATATAAGGAGTAGAACAATGATGAAGTGCAGAGTATAAGATGTCATGGCAGCAAGAACTTCACATAACCGATGAAATTGGACTTATACGATTTCTTCTGCATCATGCTATCTGAACTGCCGAATCAATAACTCATCAGTCTTTTGATTTTTTCATCCAATACTGCTGTCGCAAGAAAACTCTTTTCCAGGTTGGCGTTGAAAGGTATCGGTGTATCCAGACTTCCTGCCCGAATTACCGGTGCATCAAGATGTTCGAAACAGTTTTCCGTGATAAGCGATGCAATTTCACCACCTATACCTCCTGTCAGACAATCTTCATGAAGCACCAATACCCTTCCTGTTTTCCTGACTGAATTATATATTGTTTCAATATCAAGCGGTAGCAATGTCCTCAGGTCAATGAGATCGGCCTGAATATTTGTATGCGTATTGATATAATCTATTGCCCAGTGCACACCCATGCCGTAGGTAACAATGGTTAAGTCCGAGCCGGTTCTGATCAGATTGGCCTTTCCGAATGGAATGGTGTAATATCCTTCAGGTACTTCGCCTGATACACTTCTGTAGAGTGCTTTGTGTTCGAAGAAAATTACAGGATTCGGATCTTCGAAGGATTGACAAAGTAATCCTTTCGCGTCTGCAGGAAATGCCGGATATGCGATTTTTAAGCCTGGTGTGTGAAAGAACCATGCTTCATTGCTTTGACTGTGAAATGGCCCGGCAGCTACACCTGCCCCCGTAGGCATGCGCACGACAACATCAGCATTTTCCTGCCAGCGGTAATGAAGCTTTGCCAGGTTGTTGATGATCTGGTTGAAACCACAAGTAACAAAATCGGCGAACTGCATTTCAACCATGGCTTTCCATCCTGCGATTGAAAGACCAAGTCCGGAGCCGATAATGGCAGATTCACACAAAGGAGTGTTACGTACACGGCCTTTTCCAAACTCTTCTACAAATCCTTCGGTGACCTTAAACACACCACCGTATTCCGCAATATCCTGACCCATAAGCACAAGCTTCTTATGCTTGTGCATGCTTTCTTTCAGACCATCACTGATGGCGTCGATAAAACGTTTTTCGCTGGCTAAGGTCGTTTGGGGCTTTATCTCGAGGTTGTCGAATGGTGCATACACATCTTCCATTTCCTTGTCTATATCCGGTGTGATATCAGCCTCTGCATATGCTACTTTGAGTGCGTCATTGATTTCAGTTTTGATTGTGTTGCGGATTTCGACAACATCTTTTTCCGATATAACATTCTTCTCAAGAAGCCATAATTCATAATTGTCTACAGGATCTTTTTTCTCCCAACTCTCAATAAGTCCTTCAGGATAGTATTTCGTTCCGCTGGCCTCTTCATGCCCGCGCAATCTGAATGTCATGAATTCCATCAATATTGGCCGTGGCCGCTGGCGAATGCTCTCCGCCGCTTTTCTGACGGCATTGTACACTTCTACAATGTTATTACCATCAACCTGAATTGCATCTTCTTCCGGCATACCATAACCGATAGCCTTATCGATGAATTGCTTACAGCGGAATTGCTCCCGGCTTGGGGTCGACAATCCCCAGGAGTTATTTTCAATGGCAATAATCACCGGTAAATCCCACACAGTAGCAACGTTGAGTGCCTCGTGGAAATCGCCTTCACTAGCGCCTCCGTCTCCACAAAAGACGATGGTCGCTTTTTTATCGCCACTCAGTTTGTTGGCAAGCGCAATTCCATCTGCAATACCCAGTTGTGGACCAAGATGCGAGATCATTCCAACAAGATGGTGCTTCTTTGTACCGAAATGAAACGAACGATCGCGTCCTTTGGTAAATCCTTTTTCCTTGCCCTGAAACTGCATAAACAATTGTTCAAGCGGAAGATTGCGGCCCGTAAATATGCCCAGATTCCGGTGCATAGGAAGAATGTATTCATCTTCATTCATTCCAAGTGCAACACCAACGGAGATTGCTTCTTGTCCGAAACTACTGAACCATTTGGAAATTTTTCCTAAACGGAGCTGACTCAACATTTTTTCTTCTATCAGACGAGGCTTCAGCATGGCTTTATAGAGCATCAGCAATTCATCATTCTTAAGGCCATGGTTCTTCGAAAAACGTATCGTTGGTTTTGTCAATTCAGACATGTCTTTTTTTTGGCGAAATTAACGTGTGCTATTCTAAAATGATGAACGAATAGTTGACGTTAAAAGAAAATTGATTCGCGATTTGAAGAGGGAGTAAGCATTTTTCCTACTCGTTTTTCAAAATGCGTTATATAAATTGGAAATAGTCACAGAAGTTCTGTTCTGTCCTGTAAATAACGTATTCATAGCACCAGTCCATGTGCTTGTATTTGATCATTTATCAGATGTTGTGGTCTTGCGAATCATAACACTTGCAAGACTGCGCCCAAGGCTATTACACATTTATCTGACGTTATGCGATTCACCGATGAACATTTAACTGACAGAAAGACTAAGGTATAATCGTCGTAAGTATTTTGCTCATGGATGTGGAAATGTCATGTTCGTTTTATAAGTTTTTTGGAATTTTGGAAGTGCGGCATCTAATTAGTAAAAAGCGGAATGGGTGAATTTGTATAATGATGGTTCTATTTGTTAAAATGGTCCAGAAATACTATATTTGTGCCTCCCAAGTACAATTTAATCTATATACAAGAATGGCAAAAACAAATTATCTGGTTCAGATAAAACAGCGCATGGTTGAAATTCAGAAAGAATTCAATGCACTGACTGAAGCCTATCAACTTCTTTCTTCTGCTGGTGCTACCCGCGGCAGAAAAGCTAAACTTCCATCTCTGAGTGAAATAGCTTCTGAAACAGTAGTTGCTGCAGCTCCAAAAAAGAAGGGCAAAAAGGGTCGTCCTGCTGGTTCTAAAAACAAGGCAAAAGGTGCAAAAAGAGGTCCTAAACCTTCGGTAAAGGCTGCTGTAAATAAGCCTGCGCCTGCTGAGATGCCGGCCAAATCAAAGGCAGCCAAATCGGCGAAACCAGCAAAAGCAGCGAAGAAAGTTAAATCAGCAAAACCGGTTAAAGCTGCTAAAGCGACCAAGTCCGGAAAACGCTCTCGCATTCCGAATCTCTCCAATAAAATTCAGGAGATGGTTGGTAAGAGTGGACGATTTATGACGAACAGTCAGATTACCGATCGTCTTGCTTCTCTTTATCCGTCTAAGTCACGTTCCGATCTTGGTAAATACATTTCTGTGATTCTGGCCAATATGAAATCTCGTAAAGAGTTGGCTGTAGTCACTATCGACGCCAAAGGCAACAAGATGCGTTCCGGTTTGTGGGGCCTTACATCGTGGTTCGATGGCGGTAAACCAAAGAATGAGTTTTTGAAATAATCAATTGAAGGTCGGTTTCTATCTCTAAGATTAGAAACCGACCTCTTTTTTGGTTGAACAGACCAACAAGATGAAAGAAATTGAGTTAGTTCTTGCGCCACATCTGGCTGCTTCATACGAGTCTATTGTTCAGTCATTGGCCAGTCAATATGGTCATCACGGAGATTTCAGAATCATTAGGAAATCGATCGATGCACGTCATAGAAAAGTTGTTGTTCAACTTCGCATTGAGTTATACAAGGATGGTGAGATAATTCCCGCGCTCTATCGAATCAGGGATTTTAATTCTCCCAAGAAAGATCAAAAAATAATTATCGTTGGCGCCGGCCCGGCTGGATTGTTTGCTGCACTGAGATGTCTTGAACTGGGCATCACTCCTGTGGTAATAGAAAGAGGTGGCGATGTGCGTTCGCGCCGCCGCGATTTGGCCGCGATCAATAAGGAACACCTCGTGAATTCTGATTCCAACTACTGTTTTGGTGAAGGTGGCGCTGGTACATATTCTGATGGTAAACTCTACACGCGGAGCACAAAACGTGGCGATGTAAGATCGGTCCTCGAGACGCTGGTGCAGTTTGGCGCCAACGAAAACATACTTTCTGAAGCACATCCGCACATTGGAACTAACAAACTTCCAGAAATTATCACTGCTATTCGTGAAGCAATTATTTCCGCAGGTGGCGCAGTGATTTTCAATACGCGTGTTACCGATTTTATGATCAGCGACGACACTATAAAAGGAGTCGTGACACAACAAGGTGATCAGTTATTGGCTGATGCTGTTGTACTTGCTACCGGCCACAGTGCTCGTGATATTTTTGAATTGCTTCACAAAAAAAAGGTACTCATCGAGTTCAAACCATACGCTATTGGCGTCCGTGCAGAACATCCGCAGGAAATTATTGATCAGGCGCAATACCATTGCGAGATGCGTCCTGAAGAACTCCCCCCTGCCAGCTACGGGCTGGTGCATCAGGTGAATGGGTTAGGAGTTTATTCTTTTTGCATGTGTCCTGGAGGAATTATCGCACCTTGTGCAACTGCACCTGGCGAGATTGTCACCAATGGCTGGTCGCCAAGCAAGAGAAACAATCCTTATGCGAATAGCGGCATTGTTGTTCCAATTCACTGGGAACATGTAAAAGATTTTCATCAGTTCGGGCCATTGGCAGGTTTGCATTACCAAAGTGCCGTAGAAAAAATTTGTTGCGAAATGGCCGGTGGCAATCAAACGGCGCCAGCTCAGCGTTTGGTTGACTTTGTTTACAAGAAGGCATCTGTTGATTTGCCAAACAACTCGTACCAACCCGGTGTTGCATCTTTAAATCTTCATGATGTGCTGCCGAAGCACATCAGCTCTCATCTGGCGGAAGGCTTTAAAGCATTTGGGAAAAAAATGAAGGGCTATTTTACCAATGAGGCAATTTTGGTGGCGCCTGAGTCGCGTACTTCTTCTCCGGTGAGAATTCCAAGAGACCGCGATACATTGGAGCATCCGGAATTAAAAAATCTATACCCATGTGGCGAAGGCGCTGGTTTTGCAGGCGGCATTGTGAGCGCAGCCATTGATGGCGAGAAAGTGGTAGATGCGGTTTTCGCTGCATGGATGGCTAAAGGAATGTGAGATCCTCAGTTAATTTTGTTCCTATGACAAGATATTCATTGTTTTTATTGGTTATAACCTGTCTGGGTTTGGTCCGTTTATCTGCACAGGATATCAATATTCACGGCACGTTGAAAGATCATGATTCAAAGGGCAAGCTGAGAAATGCCATGGTTATAGTTTTTCAGGATGGAAAAGAAATGAATCGCTACAATTGCAATGATTCAGGCATTTACAATTTCCTGATGCCGGTTGGCCATGAACATACGTTGCGATATTCATGTAAGCGATATTTTTCAAAAATTATCAGCATTGATTCCCGCGATATTCCCGATAGTTTGGCGGAAGGTGGTTTTGAGATGAAGATCGATGGCACTCTTTTGCGGAAGGTCAAGAAGGTTGATGCGCGACTTTTCGAAGAACCGATCGCGATTGCGAAATACGATGAGGAGGAAGGCGATTTTGCTTTTGATTTTAACTACACAGAAATAAGACAGGCTGAAATAGAAGCAGCTTTGGGAAATGTCAAAAATTCAAAGCGGAGAGTTAAGAAGTGACTCCGGATTACACTCTTCTGCCAACCTTACATAGCTGAATTTCTTTCGCTGAGACAACTAATTTCCCCGTGATTGCATTATTCCGTAATTCTCAATCAACTGGCACCGCTCTTGACCTTCCTGCTTCTGTGCTCATCAAAAAATTTGCGTTTTCCCTTTGAACCGGGCAATGGTTGAAATTTTTCGAAGTATTTGTGCAACTTTTAGAACATTTCAGGCTACTTTTACGTTCAGCGTGGCTGTGAAAACATGTATCTGAAGCTGTTGAAATATCTGCTGTTGGTCTTAATCTCCGTCCTGAGCTTCCGTGCTCATGCACAGGAGGTTCATTTATATGGACAACTCAAAGACGAAAAAACCAAGAAAAAACTCGAAGGCTGTCTTGTTCAGATCATGAAAGATGGCGCGATTTACGACAGCTATGATGCCGGGGCATCGGGTAAGTATGACTTCAAGCTGCCTGTTGGTTTTGCATACGACATCAAGTTTTCAAAGTCTGATTACCTGTCCAAAGTGGTGAGGGTTGATACCAGAAACATCCCGGAAGAGGATGTTGGAGGCGGGTTTGATATGCAGGTGGATGGAACTCTTTTTCAGTCCATAGAGGGTTTTAATACAGATATTCTCAGAGAACCAATGGCCATTGCTAAGTTCGGTCAGGCTGGTGGCGACTTCGAATTCGATTTTGACTATACGGCTAAGCGCCAAAAGGAGATTGATGCTGAGTTCAAGAGATTGGATGATTTGAAAAACAATCTGGAGAAACTGAAAGCCGATTTCGATAAATATGTTAAAACCGGTGATCAGAAAATGCTGGAGAAGAACTACTCGGAGTCCGTCATGAATTACAAGTCGGCTCTGGCAATTTTCCCTAAAGATGAACCGGTAAAAGCCAAACTTGCCGACGCTCAGGCGAAGTTAGATGCTGCCAATGCTGCCAATGCGGAAGACGCTCTTTACAGAAAAACGATAGAAGAAGGTGATCAGTTGTACAAAGACAAGAAGTATGCTGATGCCAAAAAGAAATTTACCAAAGCGCGCGATATGCGCAATGGTACCTATGAGAAAGAGATGATTTACAAGTGCGATCTGGCCATTGACGATGCCGAAAATCGTGGATTGTATGACGCTATAGTTGCAGATGCAGACAAGAAGTTTGAGAACAAGGATTTTGCCGTTTCCATCGAAAAGTACAAGGAAGCATCGAAGATGTACCCAACGGAAAGTTATCCGAAGGATCAGATTCTGAAAGCCGAAAGTGCGTTGAAGGATCTTTTGGCATATGAAGCTGAGCGGTTGAGGAAACAAAAGGAATACGAGGATAAGTTAGCTCTGGCAGCGAGGAATGTGGAAGAGGATAAAATTGAACTTGCTATTTCAAACTACCGCGCTGCATCAGAAATCAAGCCTGAGGAACAACTTCCTAAAGATAAGATTACAGAGTTGGAAGCTTTGCTTGCAGAAAGGAAAGCACAAAAAGAACAGAATGATGCAGACGCTTTGGCCAATGCCGAACGTGAGCGTATCGAAAAGGAATACAATGACATTCTTAAAGCGGCTGACGATCTTTTCATAGCCGAACAATTAGCGGATGCAAGAGTTAAGTATGAAGCAGCATTGGTTGTAAAACCCGAAGCTCGATATCCTGTTTCAAAAATTGAGACGATTGATCTTTTGCTGGCTCAAAAGGCTGAAATGGAAGCTTTGAGTGCATCGCAAGCCATTGCTGATTCACTTGCGGCTATTGCTGAAATGGAGCGACTTGCGTCTGAGGAAAGACTCAGGTTGCTGCGCGAGCAGGAAGAGTTGGATAAACAACGCAGAATGCAGGAGCTTGAAGAATTAAGACTTGCTGAGGAGGCTAAATTGAAAGCTAAAAAGAAGAATTGGTATAGCAATGTTGATGAAGCGGCAGAAGATCAGGTAGTAGATTATTACCGTGAAGCTTTTGAGAAGGAGTATGCTACCAAAAAGAAAATGAAGCAGCAGGAAATTGATGATTTTTTAGCTTTTCATGCTTCAAAAGAAAGGGACGCCAACCAGCTGATCAATACCAACAGACAAACCATCGAAGGCCAGCGTCAAAACCAAATGGAACTCGCCGCGATTGGCGCAAGTATTCAAAATGCAGCAATAGCCGACAATGTTCGGACAAAGAAAGATTCCGAGAAGGACCACTTCGAATATCAGCGCAGTGCTAATTCCCGCATTGACGGCAATATGGAGTTCATAGAAGACAAAAAAGCTCAGGCAGCTGCAGTAGAACAGTCGGATAGGTCAAGGAAAATCAGCCTTGACAGAACAGGGGATAAGAAAGAACAGGAAATGTCGAACCAGGAAAAATATCGCCGAAAAGGTGAAGCCCAGGTTGCAGAGAACAATATGGAAGTGCAGCGTTCTTTGGAGCGACAGGAGGAAATGTCTTTTGATGGGGAAGAAGTAAGAAAGGCAAATGAGGAAGCTGTTCGCACCAAAAGGAATGAAGCGCAGATACGTGATCGGGATGAAAGGCGCTCAGCTGACCAGCGAATAGTGAATTCAAATCTGAAAATTGAGAACAAGAAGAGTGAGAATGATCAGATGGGCGATGGAAAGGATATCAATACCCGAAAGAACGCAATGGAAATAGAGCAGGCAAAAAAGGATCGTGCTCTTACAGAGATGGAACTTGAAATGGAATCTGCGGACAAAAGGTATGAATCCAGGAATTCTGCATTTGAGAAGAAAGCAGGTGAACCAAAAGACGAGAAGGAATACCTGCCTGTTCCCGGCACAGAGGATCTTAAAGAAGGAGTAACTGAGAAGTCTTACCAACTTGGCAACAAAATGGTGACAGAAAGATCTGTTAAAGTGGGCAATAAGGTGGATAAGTACAAAAAGGTTGTGTCCAAAACGGGTATCTATTTCTTCTGTAATGGCAGAAGTATTACTGAGCAAACCTGGCGGCAGGCCACGCTTGCCGAGCCGGAATAACAAAATCTGTAGAGGAATGGGTGAATTAGTTTAGCCGTTTCTCGTTAATTTTCCTAAATTTACAGTAGTGTATCTAAGTTAACTGGTTATTCATCAGGTAAACTTGATTGGAATGTATAAGCCTTTTCGAATTATACTGTTTTGTCTTTTGCTTGGGCATTCGCATCTTGCATCGGCGGTTGATTTTGAATATCGTTCGCTGTTCTCTTCCGGGATTTTTGAAATATGTCAGACTCTTATAAGTTCTGCTATTCATATTGTAGGTCAAAGCACTTCGTTTTCAGCACTCATGCAATCTGAAGAACAAGGAGAAAAGGTTAAACGTAAAAAGAAGAGTCAGGCAGAGCAGAATGAGTCCTATCAGCAAAATGCCAAATCCAGAATTGACGATGCAGCCAGAAAAATCGAAGTAAAGAAGGAAGTTCAGGAAGATATTTCTTCTTCTGATCGCACTCGTTCTATCAGTATCGAAAATACGGAAGCAAAAAAGCTTGAACGAGGAAGGAATCAGGAGAAGTACAGCAGGAAAGGTGATGCACGAATTACTGAGAATAAGTTGAGAATAGAAGAACGCAAGAACAGGAATAGCGGGGAAGAAAGCGAGAGTTCCTGGAGATCTTTTTGGACTCGACTTAGGTCAAAATGGGAAAACGCACGCCTGAAAAGATTGGATGAAAGAAGGGCATCTGAACAGAGAATCAAGAATTCAGAGTTGCGGGCAAAGAAAAAACGTGAACGAAATGATCAAATGCAAAAGGGATTAAATTCACCTTCAGATCAAAATGCCAGAAAAATCAACAATCAGAAAAGTGAAATTCAATACACGAATCAAAAGAAAGATTTAGATTCTAAAAACTCAAGATTCGAGAAAAGAAATGAAGTTCACAGGAAGAAGACTGCCAGCCCTAAGGACGAAAAGGAATACCTGGCAGTTCCCGGTACAGAGGATCTTAAAGAAGGCGTTACCGAGAGTTCATACAAAATGGGTAACAAAATGATCACCGAGCGTATAGTAAAAGTGGGCAATAAGGTTGACAGGTATAAAAAGGTAGTCTCTAAAACCGGGATTTACTATTTCTGCAATGACCGAAGTATCACGGACCAAATTTGGAGACAAGCTACTTTGGCTCAGCCTGAATAATTTTTTATGAGGAAAAGAGTAATTATCATCAATGGTCCGAACCTGAATTTGTTGGGTAAGCGTGAACCGGAAAAATATGGCTATCAGGATTTCGAATCTTATTTCTCAGCCTTAAGGAAGAACTACGAGGATCTGTCGCTGGATTACTTTCAGAGTAACGTTGAAGGCGAACTCATCAATAAACTTCATGAGGTGGGTTTTTCTTACGATGCAATTGTGATGAATCCCGCGGGATACAGTCACACCAGCGTTGCTATCAGCGATGCTATTGTGGCTATTAATTCCCCTGTTATAGAAGTGCATATCACCAATATTTATGCACGCGAAGAATACCGTCATGTATCGCTGACAGCGAAAAACTGTATCGGGTGTATCAGTGGTTTCGGACTTGTTGTTTATGAGATGGCGCTGGAATACATTGCCTCGAACTTGTAATTCGAAGCTTATTTTTCTTTCAATTCCCGCATTCCGCTTTCCAGCACCCTGACCAGCAGCTCTGCATCTTTTATACTCAATTGTTTGCCAATCCTGATTTTGGAATTTGAATAGTTAAATCCGATTCGTTCGCCTCCGATCACCCAAAAACTGTCATCCAGAAAAGCGAAAAAATTCCCCGGATCACGCTTCACAAGGCCTAGCTTGAAAATATGCTGGTAGTTGAAGTCTTCCGTTTTGCCGAATTTTCCAAAGGCATTTTTGAGGTTCATTTTGCCCGATTTCATGGTTATGATTTCGCGACCAATTTTTCTCCACAGATATGCTTTCATAGTTCTGACAAAAAAGAACAGCCATAACGAACTGACTACGATGAGCATGATTTGCATCGATCCTCCGGTAGTAAAAGTATTGGCTAAAATGACCACTCCACAAAACAGCCAGGCCATTATCCATGCAATGAGCAAAGCTTCCTGCCAGCGCTCAATCTGTTGGGTGATGATGATTTCAATTTCTCCTTTGGATCGGCTAACTGAAATTCGTTTGCCAATGAATTTTGGTTCAGATCCTGTCATACCTTTTGTAAAACCTTTTGGTACAATATTTCATACATGGGCAGAATTTTTTCGGTTGAAAACTCGGCTGCGCGAAGCCGCGCATTGTCGCTGATTTTTTTCAGCCGCTTTTCGTCCTTGAAAAGGAACTCTACGTTTTTGGCCATATCCTCAACATCACCCACATTGCTCATCATCCCTGTTACTCCGTGTCTGTTCACTTCAGGCAAACCTCCGGTATTGGTAGAAATGACAGGCAATCCAACTGCCATTGCTTCGAGCGCAGCCAATCCGAAACTTTCTGATTCGGAGGGCAAAATGAATAAATCACCAATTCCTAAAAGCTCCATTGGATTTTTGAGATTTCCTACAAAGACCACACGGTCGCACATGTCATATTCACGGCACAGTTGCTCTGCCTTGGAACGTTCAGGCCCATCGCCCAGCAATATCAATTTTGCCTTCACTTTGTCTTTAATCAGACGAAATACCTCAATGATATCGATGATTCTTTTTACGGGTCTGAAGTTTGAAACGTGAATCAAAATTTTTTCATCGAGCTCTGCATATTCTGCCCTTAGTTCCTCCCTATTTGGAATCAAGGTTTCCTCAAAGCTCAGAAAGTTGGGAATTACTTCGATGTCCTTGTTGATTCCAAAGAGTTTATAAGTGTCATTCTTGAGACTTTGAGAAACAGCCGTTACTGCATCGCTTTTATTGATAGCAAATGAAATGACAGGTTCGAACGATGCATCCTTACCCAATAAGGTGATGTCAGTTCCATGCAAGGTTGTGATCACAGGAAGATGTATCCCTTCTTCTGCAAGCACCTGTTTGGCTGTGATAGCTGCCGACGCGTGCGGAATTGCATAATGCACATGCATCAGGTCGAGCTTTTCGTATTTCACCACATCAACCATCTTACTGGCCAGAACAAGCTCATATGGGGGATAAATGAAGAGCGGATAGTCACTCACGTTGACTTCGTGATACCTAACTCTTTTGTGGGCGGCACTTAACCTCACCGGTTGGCTGTATGTGATAAAGTGAATTTCATGGCCTTTATCTGAAAGTGCCTTCCCAAGTTCCGTAGCTACAACACCACTCCCCCCGTAAGTGGGATAACAAACTATTCCGATTTTTAACATGTTTGACATTGCCACAAAGTTAGGCCTTGTTTCCCGTTTCTCCTTTCTATCAATGCCCAAACATTGTTTTCTTAGTGCTTGGCTAAATGTGAAGTCATCTTTATCCACGAATGAACAAATTCCATCTTCATTATTAGAGAATTAAATCAGCGCTATTAACTTCAATTTAGTTCATAACTACATGTTCAGCTGAGTTGGAACTTGTCTTGCGCGAATACATTCGTACAACCGAACGATGGTTTGTGCAATCCTGCATGAGCCGCTAAGGTAGAATGTTGAAGTATTAACCAAAAATTCTGATAGTGTATGGCTGTTGCAAGAAAATCATCCAACCACGAAAAAAAGCAAGCTTCTAAACCTGTTGGCAAAGTAGTTCCACTCGAATCTGATAATAAAAAATCGGCATCCAAAGTCAAAAAAGTCTACGTTCTGGATACATCTGTTTTACTTCATGATCACAATTGTATCAATAGCTTTGAAGATAACCGGGTTGCGATTCCAATTACTGTGCTTGAAGAATTGGACAAGTTCAAGGTTGGAAATGATATCAAAAATTTTGAAGCACGTGAGTGTATAAGAATTATTGACAGATTATCTGATTCGCATACACTGCAGGAATGGATTCCGCTTGAGCTCACAGAAGGCGGAGAATTGAGAATTATTCTCAATACAAATGAAGAACTACCCAAAAATGCTGAAGCCATTTTTGATGCCCGAAAGAATGATCACAAGATTTTGAATGCGGCGCTGCAACTGCAGTTGGAGGATAAAAAGGCGAAGGTGGTGCTGGTGACTAAAGACATCAATCTGCGCATAAAAGCCAAGGCGTTGAATCTGCCGGCGGAAGATTACAAAACCGGAAAAGTGAAGGATTCAATGATGATGTACAGCGGAAAATCCCTGATTGAAGGTATGGATTCTGAGTTCATCCGAAAATTGTATCAGGATGGAAGATCCACTGATATACATGTTCTGGGAAAAGAAAAACTCAACAATCACTTTTATATCCTCAAGAATTGTTCTTCTTCTGCGCTTGCTTATTACAGCGCCAAAGAACAGGAAATTGAGCGTGTCGACAAGGTCTATGCATATGGAATTAAACCAAAAAATGCGGAACAGGCATTTGCATTGCATGCGATACTGAATCCAAATGTGAAGTTGGTCACCATTTCAGGAGTTGCGGGTACTGGTAAAACTCTGCTGGCACTGGCAGGATCTCTTGAAATGAAGAATAATTACGATCAGTTGATACTTGCCAGACCGATAGTGCCATTGAGCAACAAAGAGATCGGTTACCTGCCCGGAGATGCGGAGGAAAAAGTGAATCCGTACATGCAACCGCTTTGGGACAATTTGAATTTCATCAAAAATCAATTTGGTGAAAATGAAAAAAAGCGCAAGGCCATCGACGAAATGCAGGCTCAGGGAAAAATAACTATCTGTCCGCTTGCATTTATCCGTGGAAGAAGCTTGTCTAACTGCGTTTTTATCGTTGATGAAGCGCAGAATCTTACACCGCATGAAGTGAAGACCATCATCACCAGGGCAGGTGAAAACACCAAGGTAATTCTTACTGGGGATGTTCGACAGATAGATACTCCATACCTCGACGAACAATCGAATGGAATGTCATATGTTATCGAACGACTGAAAGGCGAAGACCTGTATTGTCATGTAACCCTCGAAAGAGGTGAGCGCAGTGAACTTGCCAATCTGGCAAACGACATGTTATAAGTTAATGGAATTGATGAAAGGGGCCGCGGCGACAGCCACGGCTTTTTTATAGTTCTAATTTTCTTCCACGCCACATCCAAGGTTTCCATACTCTGCTGTTGCGTTTCCAGAAGATGAGTACGAGGTAGGCAAAAATGGGAGATCCAAAGGTGAGAAAGGATAGGTAAATGAAAGTCAGTCTCACCTGACGCGTCTTAACTCCCATGTAATCCGCAATTCCGGCACAGATACCGAAAAGTTGCTTTTCCATGAGTGAAGGTAAACGTTTCATCATTTTTTTAATAATTGAATTCCGACTGCACACCGAAGGCAACGTCTTGTGGTGCAATATACGCCATATAATTGAATCAATGCCTGTGTGTCTGCCGAATGTTTGGAAGGTACACCGAGTGAGTCCCATTTCTTGATGATGTTGTTGCTTTCCGGGGGGCAGGTTTCAAGTATGTGAAGCGCTCTGTCAATGAGTTCCTGAATTCCTTTACTCTTTCCATAGGCAAACAGAAAAACTGAAACTGTGTTGATCAGAATGTTGTCTAAGGATTCTGGACCAGGTCGGCGCTCCCGGTAGATACGTCCCGATTCCACCTTGGTATCGAATCGATAGTGATTATTCCAGTAGACATCTGCAGGTGCGTTGAGCACTGCCCTTATTTCCGCCGTATCCTTAGAATTCAGAAATAATGAAAGCAAATGTTCGTGTTGTGAAAGTAGCGCTGCTAATTGTCCTATGCGGATGCAGGGAAAATTGGAGGGTCTGAGCCTTCCATAATTCCAGACCGATGAATTCAAGGGATGGAGTCCATACTTTTTCTGAAGAAAATGATATTCTTGGCGGAGCTGATTGGGGTATTCGTCTGAGAATAATTCGTTCAGCATACCTGCCTGTCCATAGAGTAAGGCCATCACCTGAAACGGGTCTGATCGGTGTCTCTGAATGATTTTATATGGCAGCGATGCCGCCAGCATTTCCATGGCTTCTGCGTTCGCCCTGAAGCCAAAGTTGCGGGCCAGTTTGCGATAGAATGTCTCTGACCAGTCGCCTCCACAGACCTCTAAAAGTTCAATTATGCTCTCTGTTTTTTGCTCCAGACGCTCAACAAGTAATCTATCCTTCCAGAATGTCCAGATATGTTGAGTCTGACCTGGATTTTGCCGCTCACAGCTGATCCAGTTTTTGGATTGAAGCCAATATTTGTAACGCTCAAGTTGATCTGCAGGAATGAGGTTTTTTGTTTCCAGCACTTGCAAATCACCGGGATAACGAAGGTAAATTTCTTCGTCATGTTCAAGCACGACGTGGAGAATTACATTTTTGTAGTGCACATCATCCGTATGACCGTGTCTTCGCCAATCGCTGCTGCGAATATGAATTTCAATATGACCGGCCCAAAGTGTTCCATCAATATTGATCATGGCGTTGAGAAAATCAGGACCTCCGGCAAAATTTTGTTGACCGGGGTGCCTTACAGTGATCGACTGTCCGGTAACTGACTTCAGGTTTTTTGTTTCAAAAGCACGGTAGCGCCAAACATATTGAAGGAAATCTTCAGGAATCTGTTGCTTGGATTGATTCGTATTGGTTTTCATGTGAATTTTTGAGTACAGAATTTGAGTGGATTGGAAAAAATGATATTCAATATTTTGTTATACTTTTGTCTCACAACTAAATACTTAAGCAATGAAACATGCACTTGGTTTATTTTTCCTTACAGTTGCACTAGCACTTTTGACAGGCTGCGAAAAATTTAATGAAAAACGATTTTCTACTTCCATAATTCACGAATTTGAAATCGATATTCAAACGGATGGCGAATTGACTGTGGACATGAACGGGGAACTCACTTCACTCATCAATGCCGAACTCGAGAAAGTAAAGGACGAGATAAAGAATTATGAGCTCGTAAGCATGACCTATAAAATATGGGATTTTTATCCCGTGGCATCGAATACTTTCAGCGGCACCCTTGGTATTGGTAACGCCAATAGCACTGAGGCAGGAGTGATATATGCCTATAACGATATCGATTTACAGGCAGGTTTTGCCAATGCAAATCAGGTCAATATGAGTTTCAATAGCCAGGACATTTCTAGAATTCAGCAGTATTTTTTGGACACGAATGGTCTCAAATTATACCTTACCGGAGCGGTGTCAGCGAAACCAGTTCATTTCATACTTCAGGTTATCGTGAACATTGATGCGATTGCTGAAGTGAAAAAATAGAATTTTTCAATTTTGATGAGGGCCCTGAAGAAATTCAGGGCTTTTTTCTTTCTGAGCCATAATAAGATATCAGATTTTCTCACCGTCTTTGGCTCTGTAATCAATTGAGCTTTTTCGCTTTGGGTCGTTTCGAAGTAGTTCTGACGTCCTATGGCAACCGAAAAATTCCAATCTCCGTGAAATTTTTATTTCGTTGAGTCAATTCATTGACTAATCTCGCGGAATAGCATAAATACTATCATGAAACTGAAAATTTTACTTTCTGCTGTTTTCGGATTGCTTTTATTGATCAAAGCACAGGCTCAGCCGGGTGATACTACTGTAGTTCAAACTTTTAGCTGGGAGAGTCAGAATAACCCCAACACAGCTTACGATTCACCGGGCAGACGGTGGTTCAATTTTCCTGCTTCAGACAATGGAGTGGAGTATCAAAAAATTCTGATGTATTACAATTTGAAATGTTTTTCAGATGGTACTGCTGGCAATCTTGGTTTCCCTTGCGGCGAATGGGATTACCTGACTTATACTTATCTGTTTCAGCATACAGGAGTATACGATAGCACTTTGACAAATCATCCATTGTATTTAATAAACAATGCTGATTTCTATTTCGCCGAACTTACTTCGCAGGCAGTTGTGCATACCCAGCAAGTGGAGCAGGAATACACAGTAATTGATGACGTTGCCGATCCAAATATTTATGATATTGGCAATGCTGTTCAACCTGTGAACTCTTTCATGGCGGACGGAACCGCGCGGCAATCGATTTTCCTTTATTCTGCCCAGGAATTAGTAGATGCCGGTATTCAGGCAAATGATGAAATTGGAAAACTTGCTTTTTATTTTATCGAACAGGCTCAATCTCAAAATGTACGAATTGAATGTGCTTTGTCTGCTATCACTGAGCTTTCAGAATCTCCTCTAGTTGCGACATGGACAGAAGTGCATGATGCCTCATTGAATTCGACCGTTGATGGCTGGCAGGATTTTGTTTGCAGTCAGCCAGTTTTTTGGGATGGCACTTCTTCTTTGCTGGTGAGAATCACCAACGATAAATATGACAATGGATCTGCAACGTTTCTTCAAGGTGAGCCGGCAACACCAAACTGTATTCGAGTAATTGGAGGCGTGGATCGATATCTCAAAATGGATTGGCAGGATGAAGTTGAGGTTCCTGCGGCAGCGTTTTCAAACGTAAGTGATAAGATCAGTATCTGCTTCTGGCAGTATGGCGATCCTACAGCACAGCCGCAGGACGGAACTATTTTCGAAGGAGTGAACTCTCAGAATCAGCGGGTACTCAACGCGCATGTGCCATGGAGCAATAGCAACGTATACTGGGATGCCGGATACAATGGTGGTTATGATAGGATCAATAAGCTCGCTACAGCAGCCAACTTCGAAGGTCAATGGAATCACTGGTGCTTTACAAAGGATGCATCTACCGGAAGCATGAAGATTTTTTTAAATGGTGTTCAGTGGCATACGGGTAGTAACCTGGACAATTTGATGGAAGGAATAACACGCTTCAGTATTGGAGGTGCTGTGGCATGGACCAATTTTTATAACGGAAGCATTGATGAATTCGCTGTATTCAATGTTGCGCTTGATGCTGCGACCATTCAGGCTTGGATGAATAAAGATTTCGACGAATCTCATCCTTATTGGGATAACCTGCAGGTATATTATCAGTTCAATGAGCAAAACGGTGAACAGATTCTCGACATCAGTGGTCACGGCCATCATGCCTGGATGCATGGCAACGCTGGCCGCGTAGCATACAAAGCCTCTGAGTTGTGGCGGAACGTATCTCTTGGTGCTGAACGCCCCGCACTGCAAATCACAACCGGAACATTTACAACCCACACCGAATCTGAAGTGGTTGAGGTTCCGATACATGTACCGCCGGTATCAGTAGTTTCATTTGTGATTGAGAACTATTGGCCTGTGGTAAATACCATCGCATATGGCTGGCCTGAACAAAACGTTTATATCTACGCTCCTGATGGCTCAATAATATCGCAGACATTACATGAGTCTGAATACACATTGAACAATACGGATATAAGCTACTGGCAAGCGCCATTTGAAATCATCAATCGTTTTGAACTCAATCGTTTCATCACGCCATACGGCATTAACCTGAGTCTTGGAACAGATGGTTGGACATGGATTGTTGATGTGACGGATTTCGAACCTTTGCTTCGTGATTCTGTTGAATTGGAGGCTGGAAATTGGCAAGAACTTCTCGATATGAAATTTCTTTTTATCGAAGGACCTTCTCCAAGAGACGTTATTCGCGTAGAACGGGTTTGGGATACAAATCAGGCTCTTTCAAATTTCGACAACGCAGTGGAGGAAGTCACCATAAATAAACTACCTGATGAAGCTGGTTGGAAATTGCTTACGACAAACACAGGTCATCAATTTGACAACCCGACGAATTGCGCCGAATTCTGCAACAACAACCAGAAAGTGGAGGTCAATGGGCAACAACAATGGAATTGGGAAATTATGCAGGAGTGCGCCGACAATCCGCTCTATCCCCAAGGAGGAAGCTGGCTATATGACAGAGCAGGATGGTGTCCCGGAATGAACTCTCATACCAAGGAGCTTGAACTCACACCACACGTGCAGGGTGGTGATTCATTTTCCGTTGACTACGATATTGATTATGACGATTATGGCAATTATGTGTTTTTCGGAACTCTCATTGGTTATGGGCCAATCAAACAACAACATGATCCGGAAATTGAAATCATACTGGCACCAAGTGATTGGAAAATCCATAGCCGCTGGAACCCTATTTGCGGCAAGCCAAAGTTTAAACTCAGAAACAGAGGTTCATCGCCACTCACCGATTTGAATATTTATTACGGAGTAATTGGTGGGGCAGTTGAGGCCTTGCATTGGACCGGTAACCTGGCTTTTATGGAAAGTGCTGAGATTGAGTTGGCCTATTCAGACCCAATTCTATGGCAAGGTGATGATGAAGAATTGATGCGCTTTTTTGTTGAACTAGGTTTGAGCACTGATGGTCAGGATGAAAACGTTCATAACAATTACGCTGAAAGTACTTTTCACAGACCTCCTACCTATCAGTATTCAGACCTCGATGACAACAGACTGATCATTCAGTTAAAAACCAACGATGCGAATGAGGAGACCACGTACACGCTTTATAACCAGTGGGGCGGAGTAGTGTTGGAAGGAAACAATTTTCCGGAGCCCAACACCACGTACCGCGATACGGTGCAACTGAATGCCGGGTGTTATCTTTTCCACCTGAAAGATTCTGACGATGACGGTCTCGAGTTCTACTGGAGTAATGAGGGCGAGGGTAACTGTAAACTTGACCAGGTTCAGGGTCTGGATTTTGAAAATTTTCAGCGGAATTTCGGAAGGGAAATTTTGCATTATTTCTATTGGAATACCAATTTGGTAACAGTGGATGAGCAGGATGCTCAAAACAGGACATTGCGCATTTATCCGAATCCGGCAGGAAGTAACGTTCAGATTGATGCAGCTGGTTTCGACAGAAATGTGGTAGTGCGTTTATTTGACGCACGTGGAGCCATGGTTCGGGATGAAAATGTCAATAGAAATTCACCGGGTGAGACAATTATTCTGAATTTGGAGGATATTCGCACTGGACTCTACACAGTCCATCTTACAGATGGCAAAACAAGCAGAGCTGTTCAATTAATCAAAGAATAATTATGTCAGAATTGCTTCGCTCAAATATCGACAAGCGTGTCAAAATTTCTCAGGAGGAATGGGAAGGTATCATGTCTGTCATGAAGCCAAAGCAGTTGAAAAAGCGTGAGTGTTTATTGCGTGCCGGTGAAATTTGCGAATACAATGCTTTTATCGTGAAGGGTTGCCTTCGAACATTCTTTACAGATGAAAAAGATCACGAACATATATTTCAGATTGGGTTTGAAGATTGGTGGAGCAGCGATTTGATGAGTTTTGTGACTGGAGAGCCAGCCAATTACAGCATAGAGGCTTTGGAAGATTCCGAATTGCTGGTTATGCACCAAAGTGATTATGAGCCCTTGCTTCAAAAGTTTCCCCGCTTTGAGAGGTTTTTTCGGTTGCTGATGCAAAACGCATATGTAGCAGCTCAGCGGAGAACAATTGACAGTATGAGCCGCAATGCAGAAACCAGATATCTGGATTTGATTAAAAAATACCCTTTTCTTGAGTTGCGGGTTGCTCAACATCACATTGCTTCCTACCTCGGAATTACACCCGAGGCTTTAAGCCGGATTAAGCGGGGTATCATTGAAAAGAGCCGCTCAAATTCTTGATTTTCATTAAGTTTTTCGCTAATCAGGTAGCATATATTTGTGCGTTGTTTTGAAATTACATGACAAAATGAGCAGAGAAAATCTTTGTTGATTTGGTTAGTGTTAAAGTGAGTCAAAAGAATCCCGCTGCATAGGTCCACCCTTCAGCGGGATTCGCTTTTCCAGACAAAGTTTCTGATTCCGACGTTGTTTGCTTTCTGATTTTACTGTGATCAGTCTCGACCCTTCAATTTTTCTCTCAAATCCGGATAGTTGGGCGTTTAGGGTGATCAAGCGGCTTTTTAAACCTGACTGCTACTTTTCATGTGCATTTTGCTTTGAAAGGCTAAAAAGCTGATTTTACATCGTTTTCGCCGCGGGGGTCATCATTCTTTCTGCAATTCTTCCACGAATTTGTTGGTCAAAAACAAGAATTGCCTATTTTCGTCACCGCATTAAAAGACGGATCCATAAAAAACCACTGTATGAAAATTGCGAAACTTATAGCTTTACTCTGCTCTTCTCTGTTTTTCTCTTTGGGGGTTTTGGCTCAGACCACCAAAAAGGCTGACCAGCAATTCGCCAACCGCGGCTATTATGAGGCTGCGAAACTTTACAAAGTGGCTGAACCAGCTACCAAAGCCCTTGAAGACAAGGCACGAATCTTTTTCCAGTTGGGAGAATGCTATCGCATGGTGTCTGATTATCAATCAAGTCTGGAGTGGTATGAAAAGGCCATCACAGCACAATACAACAACACCAATCCTGAGGTTCATTTCAACTATGGTCTGAGCCTGTTGGAATTGGAA
Source organism: Crocinitomicaceae bacterium (assembly GCA_040381475.1). Classification (GTDB taxonomy): domain Bacteria; phylum Bacteroidota; class Bacteroidia; order Flavobacteriales_D; family Sanyastnellaceae; genus JAIBBG01. The sequence continues at coordinate 68,393 of JBEIHH010000001.1, forward strand.
AGATGGGATGATGCCTCGGCTCAATTCAATAAATACATAACCAAAGGTGGTGAAAAGTCTAAAGCCAACGCAAGAATCAAATCGGCGCAGGATGCAGCTGCTAAGAAGGCTGCGAAGACCAAGGTTGTTGTTGAAAATGTGGTTGAGTTGAATTCTCCGTTTTTTGACTATTGTCTTACCTATTCATCGAAAAAGGCTGATCAGATTGTGTTCTCTTCAAGTCGCCAGGCTGCTGCAGGCACGTTTCAGGATCCTATCACGGGCGAAAGTTTCATGGACCTTTTTACTTCTGAACAGGATAAAAAGGGCAAATGGAGCACTCCACAACCTGTGCAGGGTGAAGTAAACACTGCCAGCAACGAGGGAGCTGCCTCCTTCAATAAGGACTACAGCGAGATGTACTATACCTTTTGCAGATATGAAAGCGAAAAGGCCTGGTTTGCATGTGATATCATGCGCTCAACCAGAAACGGTGATAAATTCACTCAGGTGAGCAATCTGAACATCATCGATCGTGCAGCAAATGATACCTCAGTAGTCGGCCATCCATGCATTTCGGCCGATGGCAAGTATTTGTTGTTCGCTTCTGACATGCCGGGTGGAAAAGGCGGAAAAGATATCTGGTACATTTCATACGATAAAGCCAATTCACAATGGACCAAGCCTGTGAATCTTTCGGCGGTCAATTCTAAAGGTGATGACATGTTTCCTTACCTCAGTGATGACGGAACCTTGTATTTCTCTTCAAACGGACATCAGGGACTTGGTGGTTTGGATATTTTCAAAGCCGCTAAAAACGGGGATATGGTATTCAGTGCTCCAACAGCTCTCGATTATCCGATAAACTCTTCATCGAATGATTTTGCATTGGTGATGGAAGCGAAGAAAGAAGGCGACAAATCTTTCTCGGGCTATTTCACTTCAAATCGTCCCGGTGGTAAGGGTAAAGACGATATTTACAGATTCTCTGAGCCTCCTGTTGAATTCACATTGCAAGGTACTGTTTACGATAAAGACAATGGAACACCTGTTTCTGGAGCTGATGTGATGTTGGTAGGTTCAAGCAGCAACGGAGATCCTGTTAATCTGAAATTGACCACAGATGGAAACGGGGGCTTCAATTTCGACAAGACTCAGATCAAGCCTGGTTATACTTACACCATCGATATCAAAAAGGACAAGTTCATTGGAACCGGAGATAAGCTCTCAACCATCGGTATTGGCAATTCAACCAACTTTGCCCGTGAGTATTTTATCATTCCAATTCCAGACCCAACTTCGAAGGGTGGAGGTATTGAAATGCCCGAGGTGCGTTATGATTTTGGAAAATCAAACTTGCAGATCAATGCGGAGGTCAATTCAAAAGATTCTCTGAACTACCTCTACGACATCATGGTTAAAAACCCGAATCTGATTGTTCAGCTCGAGTCTCATACTGATGCTCGCGGATCGGACGAAGCCAATCAAACATTGTCACAAGCTCGCGCTCAGGCTTGCGTTGATTATCTTGTGATTGAAAAAGGAATTGATGCTGCGCGAATCAAAGCAGTTGGTAAAGGTGAATCAGAACCACGTTACCTTAAAAAGGATGTTCCTCCTTTAAAAAAGGGTGATGAGTTGACTGAAGCTTTCATCAATAAACTTGGATCTAAAGATCTTCAGGAAGTTGCACACCAGTTGAACCGTAGAACAGTCTTCCGTGTAATTGGCACAGATTACATGCCCAAGAAGTAGCATGAACTAAAATATTCAGGGGCGAATCGTTCGGTCGGTTCGCCCCTATTTTTTTTAATCAAATGAGCGATTCCAGATATTCCGCGCGTGGTGTATCCTCTCAGAAAGAGGATGTGCATGCTGCTATCAGCAATATTGACAAGGGTCTTTTCCCAAAAGCTTTCTGCAAAATAGTTCCCGATTATCTCACCGGAAGCAATGAGCATTGCTTGGTAATGCATGCCGATGGCGCAGGCACCAAGTCGTCGCTCGCTTATGTATACTGGAAGGAAACCGGTGATGCTTCAGTCTGGAAAGGCATAGCTCAGGACGCACTTGTCATGAATATTGATGATCTGCTTTGTGTTGGAGCAATTGACAATATCATGCTCAGCAGTACCATTGGAAGAAATAAAAATCTGATACCCGGTAATGTAATTGCGGCCATCATCAACGGTACTGAAGAACTGATAGAAGAACTGAAAGCTTTTGGTGTGAACATATACAGTACCGGTGGTGAAACAGCGGACGTGGGCGATCTTGTGAGAACAATCATTGTTGATTCAACTGTTGTCGCAAGGATGAAACGGTCCGAAGTAATTGACAATGCACGTATTCAGGCCGGTGATGTGATTGTTGGGTTCTCTTCATCAGGTCAGGCATCTTATGAAAGCGAATACAACGGAGGAATGGGAAGCAACGGATTAACCAGCGCGCGACATGATGTTTTTTACCACCAGCTTGCAGCTAAATACCCCGAAACTTTCGATCCCGGTGTTCCTTCAAATTTGATTTATAGCGGCTCTTACGCGGTTACAGATGCTGTTGAGGAGTCTCCCCTGGATGCGGGTAAACTGGTGCTTTCTCCGACAAGAACTTATTTGCCTTTGGCAAAAAGAATATTGGAAAAGCACCGATCGGAAATACACGGGATGGTGCATTGCAGTGGAGGAGGTCAAACCAAAGTGTTGCATTTTATAGACCAGCTGCATGTCATAAAGGATAATTTGTTTCCGCTGCCCCCTTTATTCAGAATGATCCAACAGGAATCGTCTACTGAATGGCAGGAAATGTACAGGGTGTTCAATATGGGACACAGGCTTGAAATCTTCACCAATACGCAGGTTGCTTCTTCAATGATAGCCATGGCGCATGAACTTGGTATCAAAGCACAAATTATCGGAAGAGTAGAATCTTCGCCAAAGAAACGACTTACAATTCAATCAGAATTCGGGTCATTTGAATACACATCTTAAGAAGCCATGAAGGACCTGTTGGACAAACTATTCATGATTGCTGAAAGGCACGGTGAGGTTGGTAAAATGATTACTGACCCTGCGGTTATCTCTGACATGAAGAGATATCCTGTTTTGATGAAAGAATACAAGGACCTCGGTGTTATCGTCGACAAATATCACGAATACAAAAAGGTAATAGATGATCTCGCTGCAGCGAAGGAGATATTGTACTCCAATGAGGATCCTGATCTGAAAGAACTAGCGCAGGAAGAATACGATACATTGTCACCTCTCAAGGAAAGGTTGGATGAAGAGGTGAAGTATATGCTCATTCCCAAAGACCCTGAAGACACCAAGAACTGTATTATGGAGATCCGCGCCGGAACCGGCGGAGATGAAGCATCCATATTTGCAGGTGATCTTTATAAAATGTATACCCGATTTGTTCAGAATTGTGGTTGGAAATACGAAGTCCTTACCATCAGTGAAGGCACTATGGGCGGTTTCAAAGAGATCGCTTTTGAAATAACAGGAACTGATGTGTACGGGAACTTAAAATTTGAAAGTGGCGTGCACCGCGTACAACGAGTGCCGGATACTGAAACGCAGGGCCGAGTGCATACAAGTGCAGCAACAATTGCTGTTCTGCCGGAAGCTGAAGAATTTGATGTTGTGATCAATCCCGCAGATATCAGAAGAGATACATACAGAGCGAGCGGTGCCGGTGGTCAGCACGTGAATAAAACGGAGTCCGCTGTGCGACTAACCCACATACCAACAGGCGTTGTAGTTGAATGTCAGGAGGGCAGATCGCAGCACGAAAACAATGAAAAGGCAATGACCATGCTTCGAACAAGAATTTTCGAGGCGGAGGTAAATAGGAGGCAAGAGGAACGTGCCCGAATGAGAAAATCACTTGTGAGCACGGGTGACCGCAGTGCTAAAATCAGGACCTACAATTTTCCGCAGGGAAGGGTTACGGATCATCGGATCAATCTCACCATGTACAACCTAGATGCGATAATGAATGGAGATATCGGCGATATTATTGAAGCACTGAAACTCGCGGAGAACGCCGAAAAGCTCAAGGAAGGCAGCATAGTATGATGGAAGTGAGAGTTATTGATCATGCCCAAACGCACAATTTGCGTCACAGAGTATTGTGGCCTCATATCCAAAAGACCGAAGATTGTGTTATCGATATTGATCAAAGAGTGGATGCCATTCATCTCGGTGTCTATAGCGGCGGAAGGTTGATTAGCATTGGTTCATTGTTCGAGATGCAGTCACCTAAAATTCAATATTCACGACAGTATCGTTTGCGGGCCATGGCTACTGATCCTGAATTTCGTCATCTTCACTCGGGTAAAATGCTCGTAGAAGAAGCTATTCAAAAACTTCGTGCCATGGGTGTGGAAGTGTTGTGGTGTGATGCACGCCTGAATGCGGTTGGCTTTTACACCAAATTGGGATTCGAAATGCTGCCTGAAGTTTATGAAGTGAAGAATATTGGCCCTCACCATTTCATGTGGTTTGAGATAGACCGTTGCTGAACTCATTCATTTGTTCTCACCAAAGATTGCTGCTGTGAAATGCTTGTGGTGCTAAATTCGCCGCACAATTAGAATTATGCCAACTATTTCATCCAAAGCGCATGACATGCCGGCTTCACCGATCAGGAAGCTTGTACCTTTTGCAGAAGCAGCCAAAAAGAAAGGAAGAAAGGTGTATCACCTGAATATCGGACAACCGGATATTGAAACTCCGGCTATTGTAAGAAAGAAGATGCAGGAACTTGATCTGAAAGTTGTTGAATACAGCAACAGTGAAGGTATTGCAGCATATCGCAATGGCCTTGTTGGATATTACCAGTCGAAGGATATTCAACTCCAGCCTGAAAATATTATGGTTACGACTGGTGGTAGTGAAGCACTGGTGTTTGCATTTATGACATGCTTCAATCCTGGCGATGAAGTAATCGTACCGGAACCGTTTTATGCAAACTACAACGGCTTCGCGGTAATGGCCGGTGTGAAGGTTGTTCCTGTGATGAGTTATATCGAAACAGGATTTGCGTTACCTCCGATTGCTGAATTTGAAAAGTTGATCGGCCCGAAGACGAAAGGAATTTTGATCTGTAATCCGGGAAACCCGACAGGATATCTCTATAGCAAAGAGGAGCTCGGACAACTGCGCGATGTGGTTAAGAAGCATGATTTGTTCATCATGGCTGATGAGGTTTACCGCGAATTTGCTTATGATGGCGAGAAGCCATACAGTGTCATGAATCTTGAAGGTATTGAAGACAACGCCATCATGATTGACAGTGTCAGCAAGCGATACAGTATGTGTGGTGCCCGCATTGGTGCCATGATTACACGCAACCGTCTTGTAATGGCTGCAGCTTTGAAATTTGCTCAGGCGCGCCTTTCACCACCAACCTTTGGACAAATGGCATCTCTTTATGCCCTTGAAACGCCACAATCATATTTTGATGGTGTTGTCGGAGAGTATGTGGAAAGAAGAGATATTCTCATTGATGGATTGAATAAAATTCCGGGCGTCATTTGCCCGAAACCCAAGGGTGCATTTTATTGTATTGCCCAGCTCCCGATAGATAACAGCGATACCTTTTGCCAATGGATGCTCGAAGATTTTGAATATGAAAATCAAACTGTCATGATGGCACCAGCAACTGGTTTTTATTCTCGCCCCGAGCCAGGTAAGCAACAAGTGCGACTCGCTTATGTGCTCAATAAGGAATCACTGCGCAAAGCTCTGAAGTGTCTTGAAGAAGCCCTGAAGCAGTATCCGGGCAGAACAAAAGCATAATGAAAAAGGCGCCTTTTGAGGCGCCTTTTTTTATCGTGTGAACAACAATTCTCTCATCTTAGGCAATGGCCAGTATTCATCTTCGGTGATCAGTTCAAGTTGATCAGCACTTTCTCTGGCAGCATCCATCAAAGGTTTGATTTTGTTGCTGTAAGCCTCAGCCTGTTTTTCAAGATCCATCTTAATAGCCTTGTTGCGCTCTGCAATCATTTTATCAAGTGATTCTTTGAGCGATAAGATGTGAATTGAAATCTGCTTCACAAGATCCGTTTGAGTTTTTGCTAGCGTTTTCGACTCAGCAGCTCCGAATACTTCTTTCAAACCAAGAATATTATCAATCAGTTTGGTTTGGTATTCAATGGCCGCCGGGATAATGTGATTTACAGCAATATCATTCGTTACAAGTGCCTCGATCTCACGTTTGCGGAGATAAGTGTCGACTTCAATTTCATAGCGTGCGTGTATCTCTTCATGAGTGAGTACATTCAATGATTCGAACATCTTGTGAACGTCCTTGTTCTTCCACACTTTTAACGCACTGGGCGTGTCTTTGAAATTGCTCAGGCCACGCTTTGCTGCTTCTTTCACCCATTCGTCGCCATATCCATTGCCTTCAAATCTGATAGGCTTACTCAATTTGATCAGGCGCTGAAGTTCTTTCAGAATTGCTTCGTCTTTGTCATCGCCTTTTGAAATGCGTGCATCAACGTCTTTCTTAAACTGATTCAAGCGATTTGCAACGATGGTGTTGAGCACGATCATAGCGTTGGCACAGTTGGCACTGCTTCCAACTGCCCTGAACTCAAACTTGTTGCCGGTAAATGCAAAAGGTGAAGTCCTATTGCGGTCAGTATTGTCGAGCAATGCCTGAGGTAACTTACCGATATTCAGTTTGAGATCAGTCTTGTCTTCCGGAGTCATTTTGCCCGCCTTGATATTTTTTTCAAGGCTATCAAGCATATCGCTCAAATGACCACCAAGGAATGTCGACATGATAGCAGGAGGTGCTTCATTTGCCCCAAGACGATGATCGTTGCCTACACTGGCTATAGATGCTCTGAGAACATCTGCATTTTCATGTATCGCCGCTACGGTATTGACGAAGAATGTGAGAAATTGCAAGTTTGATTTAGGATTCTTGCCTGGCTTCAAAAGATTGATACCGGTATTGGTGCTCAATGCCCAGTTGTTGTGTTTACCACTTCCGTTGATTCCTTCGAATGGTTTTTCGTGCAACAGAATTCTGAAATTGTGCTTGCGTGCAGTTTTCTCGAGCACATCCATAACAAGCTGATTGTGGTCATTGGCAAGATTAGCTTCCTCGAACATCGGAGCGAGCTCAAACTGATTAGGAGCAACCTCATTGTGACGTGTTGTTACAGGAATGCCTAAGAGGTGTGATTCCGTTTCAAAGTCTTGCATAAATGCCATGGCACGCTCGGGAATACTTCCGAAATAATGGTCTTCAAGCTGCTGACCTTTTGCAGGTTTCGCGCCAAAAAGCGCTCTTCCCGTCATGGCAATGTCTGGCCTTGCATTGAAAAGAGAACTATCTATCAGAAAATATTCCTGTTCCCAGCCAAGCGTCACGGCAACCTTATTTACGTCTTTGTCAAAATATTGACATACAGACGTGGCAGCCATGTCTACTGCGTTCAATGCACGCAACAATGGCATTTTATAGTCCAGCGCATGACCGGTGTATGAAATGAAAATAGTCGGAATGCATAGTGTGTTGCCAACGATAAACGCAGGAGAAGTCGGATCCCACAAAGTATAACCGCGTGCTTCGAAGGTATTTCTTAATCCGCCTGATGGGAAAGATGACGCATCAGGTTCCTGTTGCACCAGCATAGTGCCATCGAATTTTTCAAGTGCACGTCCATCGCTGAGTGGTTTGAAGAAGCTGTCATGCTTTTCAGCCGTACTTCCTGTCAAAGGCTGGAACCAGTGCGTATAGTGTGTTACTCCGCGCTGGATAGCCCACTCCTTCATAGCTGCAGCGACGTGATCCGCGGTTTGTCTGTCAATGCGTTGACCGCTGTTGATGCAATCCATGAGTTTGTCATATGCATCCTCTGTGAGGTATTCACGCATTTTGTGGTAATAGAATACATTACTGCCGTAAAATTCGCTGATGCGTGCGCCACGCGATTCAAACTTCACTGGCTGACGCTGATGGAGTTCGGAAAGTGCCTGAAATCTTGTACTTGACATTTTAGTTGTTTTATGAAAAAATGTTTTTTGGTACTTGCCCCCCAAAAAATCGGGGGTAATGAATCATAATTTGAATATTTTGCGAATATAGATGAATTATTTCAGGGGGTATCCAAAAAAAATGAACACTTTTTTGATAAAATGATGAAAATGGAGTTTATGGCTGGGTTTTTTGAGAATTAGTTTGGTATGAAGTATGTTCGCGTAGCTAAAAAATTCTTGTTCGTTATGATGAAAAAGTTATCGATGTCTTTGTTGTTGGCCATTTTTAGTCTGTATATGAAGGTTTCAGCTCAAGAAGTAAAATCTGAATCCATGAGCATACTTCCGCAGAAGCAAATTCCAGCAAGTGTATTTTTTGAGTTGCCTATAAAGACCATGGTAACAGTTTCGCCGGATGGGTCATATCTGGCATATCTCTCCCCATGGAAGAATACTTTGAATCTTTTCGTTGAGCCTATCAATGGTGGTGATCCAGTCCGTCTTTCCGCACAATCTGGACAACCGGTGCATAAATATCATTGGATAAGTAATCAAGCTCTCGCATTTCAGGGTGCTGAGAATAACGGAAGTTTAGAATCTATTTACATCGGTCAATTATCTGAACCTGAAAATCCTTTTCGCGTTTCATCGGAGGGCATGGATGCAAAATTGTTAAGTGTGACGAAGGAAGGTTCAGGGGTTTTTTATTACATGCAAAAGAAACCTACAGCCACAGGTTATGATCTATTTTCCTTTGATTTCATCGATAAAAATCCGCGGCTTGTTTATGCAGCAGACGGATCTGCATATTATGACTACTGTGTTTCTCCTGATAATGGAAGGATAGTGGCAATGGATTGCTTTGGAGAGGAAGTTCGGCTTTCATTTATGGATAATGAAAGACACATGATCAAGGTTGCATCATTTTCATGCGATAAGACATTTATACCCGTTGCTTTCGACGGTAAGAACAAGACGTCTATTCTTGCAATCAGCAATGTCAGTGCTGATCGCAAATCATTGGTGAGTTTTGATTATGTACTCGGAGTTCAAACCGGGGTGATTTGGGAAGATGGAGAAGCTGATTTTTACAGACGGGATAATAACTTTAGTAATGCGTTGGATTTGGAGCTTGAGTCTTTAGGCAGTGCTTATGGAATAGTGACTTTAAACAGTGACCATGAAAAAATAAAGAATGTGATAGCAGAGAAACTTGGTCCGCAAACCCAATTCATTCTTGACAATGTTGATGATAGGGGAAATGTTTTTGTTTTGCATACTGTGGGTGCTAGAGTTGCTCCTGTATACTACAGATACAATGTTTATAACAATGAGTTAAAAGAAATTAGCAATACCAATAAGAGTATTTCCCCAAATTATCTTGTAGATATACAAAGAACGTCTTTTGTGAATCGGACTGGAAGTGAGATTCAGGCTTCTGTGGTGTTACCTCATACGGGATCGAAGCAGGCTCCTGTAGTCATTTATTTGCCTGAAAATCCTTATGATAAATTTTTCCCCGAATATCATCCTGAGATTCAACTGCTGGCGAATAATGGTTTTGTTGTATGGATAGTTGATTTTAGTGGATCGTTCGATTACGCAAAGCTGCTTTGTTATGAGAATATGAACTCATGGGCTGAAAGAATTTCCTCTGACCTGATTGATGCGGTGAAACATTTGATAGTAACTGGCACTGCGCATCCAGAGCGGATATCATTATTTGCGAATGGATTCAGCGGTCTATTTGCAATGAGCGCTATGTCGAATGAATCCGAATTATTCTCTTCAGGCGTATTCGTAAATGCAATTTTTGATCTCAATGCTTTTCTCGCAGATGGAACCCCAATGAAAAGTCAGCCTAATCCTTTTTGGTCGACGTTGAGTGTAGATAAAAACTCCGGCGGAGGTATTAAGAATTTTGGCAGCGTCGTTGCTGGAGACATTCAGGTGAAACAACCACTATTCTTTGCCTTTTCAAATTTTGACAAATTCTTCCCTGCTACTCAAAGCAATAGCGCTGCTGCAGCTTTAACAAAATCAGGGAATATACCTGAAATTTTTTCAGTAGATGATAGTCATGAGTTGGATAATATTGAGAATAAGGTAGCTTTATGGGATGCTACAATTGACTTTCTAAAACGCAATTCTCAGAAAAACATAAAGGCTCCAGAAGATCAGGCTCCTTCACGTGATGAGTTTCGAAGAAAACAGTAATAAATGCTGAATCTGAACAGTGCATGCACATGTTGCGGCAACTGGCGCTGTATCTAAGATTTACATCAACTCAGCAGTTCTGACAAGCATACCCGGAAAGAGACTTTCAATATCAGGAGTTGATTCGAAAAGGCCGAATACAGCCGAACCGCTGCCTGTCATGGATGTGTAATATGATCCGCGCTCAGCCAGCACAGATTTGATCATCCCTATCTGTGGATAGGTTTTGATCATATAGGGTTCAAAATCATTTTTGACATACTGTTGCCACTCATCTTTCGGCTGATGATTCAGATTCCGCAAGTCAATTTCCGGTGCTTTGGGTGTTATGTGTTTATAGGCTTCAGCAGTGCCGATATGTACACCGGGGTAAGCAATGACTACATGTGTTCCTGAAAGTTTCAAATCAATCGATTCCAGCACGTCACCTCTTCCGGTGACAAAGGCTGGTTTGTTTTCAATGAAAAAGGGGCAGTCGCTGCCAAGTTGCGCAGCATATTTCCTTAACTGGTCAACGTTTAATCCGAGTTCGAATTGGTCATTGAGTAGCTGCAGCATAAAGGAGGCATCAGATGAGCCACCGCCAAGACCGGCGCCGACAGGTATATTTTTCAGCAGAAATGCATTCACGCCGCCTAGATTGAACTCTTGGCTGAGCAGATGATATGCTTTGACACAGAGATTGTCATCCGCTTCTCCACCAAATTGAATACCTTGTGATGCAAAGTGAATTCCTTCCTTTTCTGCCGGCACAATTTCCAATACGTCAGCGAGTGACACGGGTAGAAAAATGCTCTCCAGATTGTGATATCCATCTGGTCTCTTGCCAGTAATGAACAAACCAAGATTGATTTTTGCGTTGGCAAAGGCGATCATACTCAATCCAGATAACCGAAAGTTTTTAATTTTCTTTCATCATTTCTCCAGTTGGGATCGACTTTGATGAATGTCTTTAACATCACTTTTTTACCTGTGAATGATTCCATGTCTTTGCGTGCCTGTGTTCCGGTGCGCTTCAATGAGCTGCCCAAATGGCCAATGAGAATTGCTTTCTGTGATTCACGCTCAGTGACAATGACCGATGAGATATGTATGATCGAATCTTCTTCCCGGTATTCTTCTATGATGACTTCACAGGAGTAAGGAATTTCCTTTTCATAGTTCATGAATATTTTCTCTCGTATGATCTCACTACAGAAGAAACGCATGGTTCTGTCACTTACTTCATCCTTGGGAAAATATGGCGGACTTTCGGGTAATACACGAATGATCTGAGCGAGAAGTTCTCTCGTATGTATTTTCTCGAGGGCGGAAACCGGGAAGATTTTTGCCGAAGGAAGCTCTTCGGACCATTTTTCGAAAAGGGCATTTACGCCGTCATTGCCTACAAGATCGTATTTATTCAATATGACAAACACTGGAATCTTAGTCTTACGAATTTTTTCCAGCGTTGCGGCATGTATTTCACGTTTGTCTGCGCTATCCACTACAAAAAGAATGAGGTCGGCATCCGTGAGAGCGGTGCCAACAGCTTTCATCATTCCTTCCTGCATTTTGTATTTTGGATCGAGCACTCCGGGAGTGTCGCTGTAAACAATCTGAAAGTCGTCGCCATTCAGAATACCCATGATGCGGTGTCTCGTGGTTTGCGCTTTTGGGGTGACAATGCTTAGTTTTTCACCCAAAAGCGCATTCATGAGGGTTGACTTTCCGGCATTCGGGTTGCCGATTATATTCACGAATCCCGCTTTGTGCTTGGTTTCTGACAATTTATTCGATGTATTGTTTACGGCTTCAAAAGTAATGTATATTTGCACCCCCCTAATCGAAGGATGTGGGTTAAAATTTTACATTGCGGGGTGGAGCAGTTGGTAGCTCGTCGGGCTCATAACCCGAAGGTCATCGGTTCGAGTCCGGTCCCCGCTACTACTAAGCCGGTTTTTTGCCGGCTTTTTTTATTTTGTGGTGTTCAAGTATCCAAAAAAGTGGAAATCGGCAGATGCCTTTTCCAGCAGCATTCACTGTTTGCTTGGGAGTTCTAGGCTCTTGATTCGTTTACATATCTGTCCGTCCAAACAAAATGACGACCATTTTACGGTAATTGGCTGCCATTGTGCGCCAATTATTTCTGTGCCTTTCCATAAAGAAAAATTCCTACGAACAAAAAGAGTATATTCGGTATCCAAACAGCAAGTGATGCCGACAGTCCAAGATTCATAGCGCTGACGGTTGCCATACGCGAAATGAATACGTAAATAAAACCGATTACAACGGCGAGCATTAAATGCAGACCAACTCCACCTCGCTGCTTTCTTGAGGCAACAGAAACGCCAATCAGTGTAAGGACGAAAATGGCAAAAGGGCCTGCTGTCCGATTGTATTTTTCAATTTCGAATTGCGCTACTCTGCCTGAACCGCCTAGCTTTTGTTCATTGATGAATGTGTCGAGTTCAGCCATAGTCATGGCGCTTGATATCTCAGCTCTCAAACCGAAATCCTGATCGTCCATCGGGAGGATGGTGTCGATTTTATTGCGCGTTTCCAGTCTTATTTCATGATTGTTGTCGTAATGTCTTATCTGAGCATTGGTGATAGTCCATGTTTTATTGGCAACATTGTACTGCGCACTGCTGGCCATTAGCTTTTTCTTCAGTGCTCCCTGCTCCCAGGTTTCAATTGAAAAATTGTCGCCCGAGTTGGTTTCTGGGTGGAAGGCATAGAAGTAAGCAATTGTGCCGGGAGTGATTTCACGGTGAATATTTTTCTCAGAAACAGTAAGCGGATCTTTCAAATAACCAACTTCGAAATCATATTTAACTCTGTTGGCTCTGGGAACGACGATATGTGTGAACAAAAGCATGATGACCACCAAAATGCTTGCGGCCATGAAGTAAGGCAAAATGAATCTGCTGTAACTGATTCCTCCGCTCAGTACGGCTATTATTTCTGACTGCTGTGCAAGCTTGCTGGTAAACCAGATAATTGTGAGAAAAACGATAAACGAACTTAGAAGTGTTGCGAAGTAAAAACAGAAGTTGAGGTAATAATGTGTGATGATTTTATACCACGGGGCTTTTGATTTCAGGAATTCGTCAAGATTTTCGCTGATGTCGAAAATCACAGCTATGATCATAAATGCCATGATCATAAAAAAGAAAGTTCCGAGAAACTTTTTGATGATATAAAGATCAAGCTTCTTCATCACTACAATCGTGCTGCAAGCTTTTTTACCATTTCATTCTTCCAGGATGTGTATGTGCCGTCGACAATTTTTTCTCTCGCTTTTCGGACAAGACGAAGATAAAAATTCAGATTGTGCAATGTTCCGATTTGCATGGCCAGAATTTCTTCTGCAACAAAAAGATGCCGGACATAAGCTTTGCTGTAAAATTGGTCTACATAACTTTCACCATCCGGGTCCAGCGGAGAAAAGTCATTTTCCCATTTTTTATTGCGCATATTCATTATGCCATTCCAGGTGAACAACTGTCCATTGCGTGCATTCCTTGTTGGCATCACACAATCAAACATATCCACACCCAGCGCGATGGATTCAAGTATGTTCACCGGAGTTCCGACGCCCATCAAATATCTCGGTTTATCCTTGGGAAGAATTCCACACACGAGCTCTGTCATTTCGTACATATCTTCATGCGGCTCTCCGACGCTCAACCCGCCAATTGCATTGCCTTCGGCACCTTTTGATGCAACAAATTCAGCACTTTCCTGGCGTAAATCTTTAAAAACACTTCCCTGTACGATGGGAAACAGTGCCTGGTGATGACCATACAACGGTTCCGTTTCTTTCAGCCTATGAAAACATCTGCCCAGCCAGTCGTTGGTAATCTTGAGTGAATTTTTCGCGTATTTGTGGTCGCAGGGATAAGGCGGGCACTCATCAAAAGCCATGATAATGTCGGCTCCGATTGACCTCTGAATGTCCATAACGTTTTCAGGAGTGAACAGGTGTGCCGAGCCGTCGATATGGGATCTGAACTTGACGCCTTCCGAGGTTATTTTTCTGTTTTCCGAAAGTGAATAAACCTGATAACCTCCGCTGTCAGTGAGGATAGGTCTTTTCCATCCGTTGAATTTGTGCAACCCGCCCGCAGCTTCCAATATTTTTGTACCCGGTCTAAGATAGAGATGATAGGTATTTCCCAGAATTATTTCTGCATCCACGTCATTCAGCAGATCTTGTTGGGTAATAGCCTTGACGGTTCCTGCCGTTCCTACCGGCATGAAAATGGGCGTTTGAATTTCCCCGTGGTCTGTCTGAATCGTGCCCGCTCTCGCTGAGCTTTGAGCATCAGATTGATGTACTTTAAAATTGAGTGGCATATTCTGGTGTAAAGCTACATATGAAAGTTTCATCCCCTCATACGATGTCTGTTGTATGAAAATTGGATCATGTATAAACTTGAGATTTAACTAAATCAACAGTTGACGGCCATTTTGACTAATTCTCCAGTGCTAAACGGAAAAATTGTCTTATGCATCTGAAAAATGTGGAAATTATTTCATGAAATCTTCAATGGTTCCTGAATTGCAATGCAAGCTCAAACATTAGAATTTAAAAAATGAATACGATGAAATACCGCAATCTGATGGCTCCGTCCATCGCAGCAAAAACTTTTTTTGATGATGCATTTACCCGTAGTTTAACAAGAGAGGGTGTATCCAAACACAATGGCTTTCCGCTCGTTAATATCAAAGAATCTGATGAGAAATTCCTGGTTGATCTCGCTGTACCTGGTTTGAATAAATCTGACATGAAGATTGAAGTGATTGAAGATCGACTCGTTATTTCAGCTGAGAAAAAGGCAGAAATGAAAGATGTTAATGAAAAAGTGACTAGGAGAGAGTTTAGCTATTCAGCCTTCAGCAGGTCCTTTTCACTGCCTGAAACCGTGAACCAAGAGGCGATAGCTGCAACATACGAGAATGGGATACTAAGCGTGTCATTGCCTAAGAAGCTTGAAGTTGTGAAGCAAAAGAACAGACAGATACAGGTGTCATAAAATGTTGTTTTGGTTTTGAAAGTGTGTGTTGTGTTGGTTAAGTGGGAATGGTCAGGAGGTCCGCGCTGCAAGGTGCGGACTTCTTGTTTTCACCAGTAGAAATGTTGCGTTATTTTCGCGCACCGTTTGTTTCGGCCGGATACAGGATCTGCCGTTTTTTTCAGGCCCCGTAGTTTAATGGATAGAATGGAGGATTCCGGTTCCTCAGATAGGGGTTCGAATCCCTTCGGGGTCACATTTCAACAGAAAGTCTGAGTATTTCAACATACAATACCTGGCTTTCTGTTTTATTTTTATATTGCACCAAAGAACCAAAATCTAACTCATGCCTTTTAATTCTGTTTTCGGTTGGGTTATGAAAAAGCGAATTCACCAGATTGAGCTTTTCATGAAGTATCCTGTGGATGTTCAACAGGAACTTTTCAGATCACTGATCGATCAGGCTGCTTTGACTTCTTTTGGTTTGCAACATGGGTTTCAAGGCCTGAAGACAATAGCTGATTTTAAGAAAGCTGTTCCCATAAGGAATTATGAAGGTTTTAAGCCTTACATCGACGAGCTGCGCGAAGGGAAACAGAATGTATTGTGGCCTTCGAAAGTGAAATGGTTTGCTAAAAGTTCAGGCACGACAGATGCCAGAAGCAAGTTTATTCCTGTAACCAAGGAGGCTCTGGAAGAATGCCATTATAAGGGTGGTAAAGATCTGCTTGCTCTCTACTATACTCAAAAACCTGACGCGCGTGTATATAGCGGTAAGCACCTGGTTTTGGGTGGTTCTTCAAAAATCAATTCTTTCAACGAAGAGGGTTATACCGGTGACCTGTCAGCGATAATCATCAGAAATCTACCAATCTGGGTTGAATTGAGGAGAACACCTTCACGTGATATTGCACTGATGGATAACTGGGAAGAGAAGATAGAAATGATCGCAAGAACCACCATGGATGAGGATATCCATATGATGGCCGGCGTTCCTTCCTGGACTCTGGTTCTTCTGAAGCGAATTCTTGAAATCAAAGGAACAGATAATATCAGGAATGTTTGGCCAAATCTTGAATTGTTCTGGCACGGAGGCGTCAGTTTCAAACCTTATCGTGACAGATTCCAGAAACTCATTGCGGGCCAGAACATGAATTATGTTGAAACCTATAACGCAAGTGAAGGTTTTTTTGGAATTCAGGACCGATTGTATTCGGATGACCTTTTGCTAATGCTCGATTACGGAATATTCTATGAATTCATGCCACTGAGTGAATATGGCAAAACAAATCCAAAAACAGTCGGCCTTCAGGAAGTGGAGGTTGGGGAGAATTATGCCATTGTAATTTCCACCAATGGAGGTCTCTGGAGATATCTCGTTGGAGATACCATCAAGTTTACTTCACGTTATCCTTTTAGAATACAGGTAAGCGGTCGAACCAAACATTATATCAATGCATTTGGAGAGGAACTCATCGTGGACAATGCTGATGAGGCCATCCGATATGCCTGCGAGAAGACCGGTGCAGAATTAACCGACTATACAGCTGCGCCTGTTTACATGACTGATGACAGCACCGGAGCTCATGAATGGTTCATTGAATTCGATAAGAATCCCTCGAATTTTGAAGAGTTTGGCGCACTTCTCGATTATAAACTCAAAGAATTGAATTCAGATTATGACGCCAAACGCTCGTTTGATTTCATTCTGAAAAAACCCGTGGTACGTATTTTGCCAAAAGGCTCATTTTATAATTGGCTCAAACAACAAGATAAGTTGGGCGGACAGCACAAGGTGCCGCGTTTGTGCAACGATCGCAGGTACGTTGATTCGCTGCGTCAGGTGATTGAGCCGATGAGTTCCGTATCACATGCATAGAATAAATTGGTATTTCTGCTTTTGTATTCTGATTTTGGTCGGGGTTCTGTTTTTGATGTCTTTTTCGATTGAATCAAAATTTGAAACAGATGCTACAGATGTAGTGGTCGATGATCTAGGCAATATTTATCTGTTACACGAGACTTATATTGAGCGTCGAAGCACTGCCGGAAAGGAAAACTTCCGGTCCTCGGATTTTAATTACGGCCGGCCGGAATATCTCGACGTTACGAATCCTTTAAAGCCTTTTCTGTACTTCAGGGAATCAGGAAAAATCATAGTGCTTGACAACACTTTGAGTCAGCAGGGCGATCCGGTTGACCTCTATAATCAGCAATTGGGTCAGATAGAAATTATTGCGGGCTCTCGCGGGGATGCTTATTGGTTATGGGATGCCACGAATTCCGAAATGATTCGGATTGATCAGAATTTTCAGAAACTTTATTCATCAGGTAATCTATCTGTACTCCTGCAGGCTGAGATGCATCCGGTGCAGATTCTTGAGCGAGGTCAGCATGTCTATCTGCTCGATCCGAAGCACGGAATTATTGTGTTCGACATCTATGGTACATACAAAACAACACTTAAAATATTTCCGGAATTCCGTATAATGTCTGTAAACAATCAACTCATTTTCTCGGAGAAAGGCCAAATCACGGTTTTAGGTAGCGATTGGATTATGTCAGAGGCAATTGAAATTCCAATGGGAGATGTGATTTCATTTACCTATTTCAACAGGAAATTCTACTTTTTGCGGAATGGGATGCTGGAAGTATGGAAGGAATAGATATTGCAGTTTTCAGCCGGTGAGGGCCGGGTTGATCACTTAATTCCACATGTGGCTAAAAAAACGCTCACTCGGTGTTGAATTTGTTTTACTTTCGACCTCGTTTTATACCTGAACAAATTATGCATATCGCTATTGCCGGAAATATAGGGTCAGGCAAAACCACCCTGACAACCATGCTTGCCAAACATTATAAGTGGCAGCCACATTTCGAAGAAGTTGATGACAATCCGTACCTCATTGATTTTTACAAAGACATGCAGCGTTGGTCTTTCAATCTGCAGGTTTATTTCTTGAAGAGTCGCTTTAGACAAATCCAGGATCTGAAAAGGAGTGGAAAGAAGATCGTGCAAGACAGAACGATTTATGAGGATGCGTTCATCTTCGCGCCGAATCTTCATGCAATGGGTTTGATGACAACCCGTGACTACGAGAATTACGTTGATCTATTCAATGTCATGGATGATTTTATTACGCCACCCGATTTGCTGATCTTTCTTCGTGCCTCTGTGCCCGCCTTAGTAGAAAACATAGGCAAAAGAGGAAGGGAATATGAAGAGGCAATTCGACTGGATTATCTAACCAGACTGAATGAACGTTATGAAGCATGGATCAGCACCTATAACAAAGGAAAGATGTTGGTTATCGATATAGACGATAATCGTTTTCACGAAAAACCAGAGGATCTTGGTAAAATTATCTCCTCTGTTGATGCTCAACTTCACGGACTTTTTAAGTGATAACGGTTTATTGTCTTTTAATTCGATTTTTATTTCATTCGGAATCCCTTTATAGAAAGGAGTTTTAGGAATGGCACAAAAATTTATTTGCAACGTAAGCTTTTTTGTCACTTACATTTGCAGCGAGAATAAAATGAATTTCATTCAAAACAATATGATGTGTTGTATGCAACTTGGTAACGAAGGGGCCTTGCACATCTTGTAATGTTTTAGAATCAACAATACAAAAAAGGTCCCTGAAACAGGGGCCTTTTTTTTTGCATAATGAACAGATACTTCATACATATCGATCATCTTCTCCACATGTCAAACGACATGATGTTCTGCTGTTGCATGCGAATGCCAGCCAATACGAAGGCGCGATGTTGTAACCGAATGTGTTGACCTCAGGTCAACTATCACAAGCGAAACAACTATTCAAGCCTTCGGAATTCCGAAGGCTTTCTTTTTATGAATCAATTCACTTATCAATCAATAAATATCATGTCAAATAATAAATTCAATTTTGAAACGCTCCAGTTGCACGCCGGACAGACAAAAGATCCATCAACAGGAGCACTCGCTGTTCCGATTTACCAGACAACAAGTTATGTTTTCAATAATGCAGAGCATGCGGCTAATCTATTTGGGCTGAAAGAGTTCGGTAACATCTACACCAGGATCACCAATCCAACGACTGATGTTCTTGAAAAACGAGTAGCTGCGCTTGAAGGTGGGGTAGCTGCCCTTGCAGTATCCAGCGGACAGGCCGCTCAATTCATCGCACTCAACAATATTCTGCAGTCAGGTGATAATTTTATTACTACATCCTTCCTCTATGGAGGAACTTTCAATCAATTCAAAGTTCAATTCCGCAGATTAGGTGTCAAGGTGAAATTTGCAGAAGGAGATTCTCCTTCGTCGTTTGAAGAACTCATTGATGAGAATACAAAGGCAATCTATCTGGAAACAATTGGTAATCCAGGATTCAATATTCCGGATTTTGAAGCCATTGCTACTTTGGCGAAACGTCACGGTATTCCTCTTGTAGTCGACAATACATTTGGTGCAGGTGGCTATCTGTTCAGGCCTATTGAGCATGGAGCCAACGTGGTTGTCGAAAGTGCCACCAAGTGGATAGGAGGGCATGGAACCACGATAGGCGGAATCATAGTTGATGGAGGTAATTTCAATTGGAACAACGGCAAGTTTCCACAATTCACAGAGCCAAGTGATGGATATCATGGCTTGAAATTCTGGGATGTTTTTGGAGAGGGTAATCCACTCGGGCTTCCCAACTTAGCATTTATCATCCGCGCACGTGTGGAGGGTTTGCGCGATTGGGGACCTGCAATTTCTCCTTTCAATGCATTTTTGTTGCTTCAGGGCGTTGAAACGTTGTCGTTGCGTGTTCAGCGCACGGTTGACAATGCGCTGCAACTTGCCCGCTGGCTGGAGTCCAGGCCTGAAATAGAGTATGTCAATTATCCGGGACTTTCATCATCGAAGTATCACAGTCTTGCCAAAAAATATCTGCGAAATGGTTTCGGTGGAGTGTTGAGCTTTAAGCTTCGCGGAGTGAATGAAAATGCCAATCAATTTATTGACGCCCTTCAACTCATTTCTCATTGCGCAAACGTCGGTGATTCTAAAACATTGGTAATTCATCCCGCTGCCACAACGCATGAGCAACTCTCCGAAGAGGAGCGACTCTCAACAGGCGTTGAATATGGGCTGATTCGTTTGTCGGTTGGCATCGAACATGTCGAAGACATTCAAGCTGATATCAATCAAGCTCTGGAAAAAGTGCAAGTATCTGTGAATTCAGGAACAATTGATGAGGAAGTTCTTCTATCATAATGAATTCACCCTTGAAAGCGGCCAGTCACTGAATGGTTTGGAGATTGCCTATCATACCTATGGCAATCTCCATCCATCCGGTGGAAATGTAGTTTGGGTGTTTCATGCACTTACCGCCAACAGCGATGTGATTGATTGGTGGCCGGATATAGTTGGAAAAGGATGTGTTTTTGATCCGACCGATTATTTTATTGTGTGCGCCAATGTTCTGGGTGGTTGTTATGGGTCTTCAGGTCCTGCAAGTGTTAACCCTGGTGATGGAACAATCTATGGACACAATTTCCCTGCTGTAACTATTCGCGATATAGTTAAAGCTCATGATCTGTTGCGCTGTCATCTCGGTATACAAAAAATTGCAGTTGGACTGGGAGGTTCTATGGGAGGTATGCAGTTACTGGAGTGGGCTGTTTCTTGCCCTTCATTGTTCGGACAAGTAGTACTTATTGCTACATCTGCGAAATCAAGCCCCTGGATAATTGCTTTGAATGAGACTCAGAGAATGGCGATAGAGGTTGATCCCAGCTGGTTGACTGATTCCATGGGTGCCGGAAAGGATGGTCTGATGACAGCGCGTGCAATTGCATTGTTAAGCTATAGGAATTATTCCACTTACAACAATTCACAGCGTGAATCAAATGATCATGTTTTCGATGAATTTCGGGCTGCCTCCTATCAACGTTATCAGGGTGAAAAGTTGGCGAAAAGATTCAATGCAATTTCTTATTACCGGCTCACCCATGCGATGGATAGTCATAATCTCGGACGAAACAGGGTGAATGCGGCACTTGCTTTGAATCAGGTCACCGCTCGGGTTCTTGTGATTGGTATCACAAGTGACTTGCTCTTTCCGCTTGCTGATCAGATGTTCATTGCACGGCATATCAGCAATGTCCAATACGTAGAAATGTATTCCGAATACGGTCATGATGGATTTCTAATTGAATCGAAAAAATTATCCGATTTGATAAGATCATTTGTTCAGACGCAATTGCAGTTTGAAGAAAAAGGTGAAACTGTATTAGACTAAAATATTCAAAATAGTATGAAAAAGAAAATTGGATTAATTGGATTCGGATGCGTCGGACAAGGGTTTTATGACCTTCTCTGCGAAAAGTCATTCGGTTGTGCTGAGATACATCGAATTGCAGTACGCGATAGAAATAAAAAAAGAAACGCGCCATCAGGTCTCTTCTGCTATGACGCCATGAATGTGACGGATGATCCGGAAATAGACATTATTGTCGAGGCGATTGATGATGCCGACGTTGCGTTTGAAATAGCTAAAAAAGCCATGGAAAATGGTAAGCACGTGGTTAGTGCCAGCAAAAAGATGATTGCCGGATATATGAAAGAACTGATGATTATTCAGAAGAACACAGGATGTGTTTTACTTTATGAGGCTGCTGTCTGCGGTGCGATTCCGGTTGTCAGAAAAATTGATGAGTTATTCAGGTATGAAAGGCTGCATCTTCTTCGCGGAATTTTTAATGGGACTTCTAACTATATCCTGACAAGATTGAACAACGGCAAGGAGAATTATCAAAGCGCACTTTTGCAGGCACAAAATGCTGGATTTGCAGAGTCGGACCCTGCGAGTGATGTAGGTGCTTATGATGCGATGTATAAGACGGTAATTCTTGCCAAACATGCTTTTGGAATCATTTTGCGCTTGCAGGATGTGTTGCGATCTGGCATAGAAAACATAGATCAAAGGGATATACAGTTTGCTCGTTCAAAAGGTAAAAGGATTCGCCTGGTACCCCATTTATTTAGTGAAAATCGTCGTGTCGGTGCTTTCGTCTTGCCGCAGTTTGTTGATCAGGATGACAAATTATTTCATGTCAATGATGAGTTCAATTCGCTTCAGGTGGTAAGTGATTTTGCCGGTGAGCAATTTTATTATGGCAGAGGAGCGGGATCTTATCCAACTGCATTCGCATTGTTCAGCGATTTGAGAGATGCCATTTCCTCTCATGGATACAATCCGGGTCCTGCTGATACCGGGATGTCTATGATCGGCGACAAGGAAGTAGTTCTCGAGGTTTACATTAGATTTCGCTCATCCGATATCAGGCGTTTACCACAACTGAGTCAGATTCGTGAGGGAATCATAGAAGAGAACTTCCAGGTTGTTATTGCACGTTTATCATTGGCCGAATTGAAGGAACTTCTTCCCGTGATAAATGATGATGGTGGTATTGTGATCTACAATGGAACAAAACTTGTTTCATCGAAAAGGCAAGAAATCGTAGGTTCGGAAGAAATTGCTGAACTGAATGATGTTGCTGTGCGCTGTTGACTTTCTATAAGAGCTTTCAAGTAATTAAATGTTCAATGAAGGCTCATGTAATTGAAAAAAAAGCCGGCTTTTTAGGCCGGCTTTTATTGATTCTTTTTGCTTGTTATTTTGTTTTGACACCTTTGATATCAAGTGTTAGCAGGACTTCATTGTTGATCAGATCATTGCCAAGGTTGTCAAAAAATTTATCTGAACCGTAGCGAACGTCAAACAGTGAACGGTCAAAAGCAAATCCGCCACCGATATTTATGTTATCTCCGTTCGGAGCAACTACTGCATTGCATTTGATTTCTTTCGAAATACCCTTGATGGTAAGTTTACCATTGAGTTCATATTCAATAGCACTTTTCGCCGTTGCTGAAGAAATGATATAGCTTGCCTCAGGGAATTTTGCAACGCCAAAGAACTCATCACTTTTCAAATGCGTTTCCAGTTTAGTTTTTCCTTCACCTGAAAGATCTGTGTTGGTCAGTGTGTTCATATCCAGGATGATTTCACCTCCGGTAATCTGTCCCGCTGACATGTGAATAACCCCCTTTTTCACATTGATTGTTCCTGTGTGTTTTTTACCGGTAACTTTCTGTCCCATCCAACGAACTGAAGAAGTGGCTGCGTCAATACCGTAGGAGCCGTTATCTGCGGACTTCAGGTTTGTGGCAGTTGCGCTGTTTTGAATAGTGATACGTGATGTATCTGCAATACCGCTGGCTTGAGCTATTTTACATTTCTGATAGTCAGCTTCAAATTTGGCATCAGCTCTGAGTTCTTTGCATTTCTGGTAATCAGCGCTGTTCATATCAGCAACAGTGGCGCAGCTGCAGGCATCAAATGCTTTTATCGCAGCACCGTTTTCTTGTCCGTTATCGCCACATGATACCATGACCAGGATAGCGATAGCTGCCAGAAAAGTATTGAATTTATTCATCATCTTATGAAAAATTATTATTGTGCAATGTGATCGTTGTAAGATGTTGTTCCAGGATCAGTAACGGTTAATGGTACATCCTGAGTAACGCCAGAGGATTGCATATGATCGTTATTTCCTGCTTCTTTATGCTCTCCCAAAAGTGGAGCAAGTGTAAGTCCTACAAGACATGAAAGTTTGATGAGGATGTTCATGGATGGACCTGAAGTGTCTTTGAAAGGATCTCCAACTGTATCACCAACAACTGCAGCTTTATGTGGCTCAGATTTTTTGTAGAAAATTTCTTTTTTACCATTCACTTCAATCTCAACACCTTTTTCAAATGATTTCTTGGCATTGTCCCAAGCTCCGCCTGCATTGTTCTGGAAGATTGCCCAAAGCACACCTGACACTGTAACGCCAGCCATATAAGCTCCGAGGGCTTCTGCACCCATTACAAATCCTACGATGATTGGTGATACAATAGTGATGATACCGGGTAGAAGCATTTCGCGCAATGCAGCTTGTGTAGAAATTTCAACACATTTGCCATATTCAGGTTTGCCTGTACCTTCAAGAATGCCAGGTATTTCGCGGAATTGGCGACGCACTTCATTTACCATCTGCATTGCGGCTTTACCCACAGAGTTCATAGCAAGAGCAGAGAAAACTACCGGGATCATTCCACCGATGAACAAAGCTGCAAGAACTTTAGCATCAAAGATGTTGATACCATGAATTCCGGTGAATGTCACATAGGCAGCGAATAACGCAAGTGCAGTAAGAGCTGCAGATGCAATGGCAAAACCTTTTCCTACTGCCGCTGTTGTATTACCAACTGAATCAAGGATGTCTGTTTTTTCACGAACCTCTGCAGGAAGCTCAGACATTTCTGCAACACCACCTGCATTGTCAGCGATCGGTCCAAAAGCATCGATAGCAAGTTGCATCGCTGTATTCGCCATCATTGCTGACGCGGCGATACCAACACCGTAGAAACCTGCAAGAGCATATGCTCCCCAAATTGCTCCGGCAAAAAGAATAATTGGTGTAGCAGTAGAAAGCATACCTGTGCCAAGCCCAGCGATGATATTGGTTGCAGCGCCTGTGGCAGATTTCTGAACGATACCTAAAACAGGGCGTCCGCCAAGACCGGTATAGAATTCAGTAATGTATGATATAGCGGCTCCAACGAACATACCAATCAGCGTTGCATAGAACACGTTCATTGCTGTTGTTGTGGCTGTTCCAAATTCTCCATCATTGAACACGCTGATGGTCATTGTTTCAGGCAAACACATTTTGATCAGAACGAATGATGCACCAAGCGATAGAAGAATAGAAGACCAGTTACCAATGTTGAGAGCACGTTGAACGCTGTTTGTATTCTGAGGTGCGCTATCGCTGAGTCTTACAAAGTAACTTGAAACAATAGATGCAACAAGTCCTAAAGCAGCTATGAGCAGCGGTAGAAGGATTGGCCCAATGCCTCCGAAATTGTCCATGAATGAATCACCGCCATTGCTTTTGATCAGGTAGTTTCCTAATACCATTGATGCAAGTACTGTTGCAACATAAGAACCGAACAAGTCAGCACCCATACCTGCAACGTCACCGACGTTGTCACCAACGTTATCTGCAATTGTTGCCGGATTGCGCGGATCGTCCTCAGGAATTCCAGCTTCTACTTTACCTACAAGGTCTGCACCTACGTCAGCTGCTTTGGTATAGATACCACCTCCAACACGTGCAAACAATGCGATGCTTTCAGCACCCAGAGAAAAGCCTGCAAGTACCTCGAGCACTCTTGTCATCTGGTCGTTGGCTGAAACTCCATTCAGTGGTGCCCATGTGCCATTCATGAAGAACATGAAGAAAAGGATGAACAACATGCTCAATCCCAATACAGCGAGACCAGCAACTCCGAGACCCATCACGGTGCCACCAGTGAACGATACCTTCAACGCTTTTGCAAGAGATGTTCTTGCCGCCTGCGTTGTGCGAATGTTCGCTTTGGTTGCAATGCGCATTCCGAAGAAACCGGCAAGCGCACTGAAGAAACATCCTATCACAAATGCTACTACAATGAGCCAATGTGATGTTTCTACTACCTGCGAAA
This sequence comes from Crocinitomicaceae bacterium, assembly GCA_040381475.1. Taxonomy (GTDB): domain Bacteria; phylum Bacteroidota; class Bacteroidia; order Flavobacteriales_D; family Sanyastnellaceae; genus JAIBBG01. Next base: position 94,159 of record JBEIHH010000001.1, read on the forward strand.
GAATGCCGAGACCGATACCTGCTATCACCACATATATGGCGAGAATGCGATACTCAGCTTTAAGAAATGCCATTGCTCCTTCAGCAACGTAACCGCCGATCTCTTGCATACGGCTGTTTCCTGCATCCTGCTTGCTAACCCATGCAGATTTGATGGCCATTACTACAAGGCCCAATATGCCTAGGGCCGGTACTAAATAAATGAGATTATCCATTGATATTGTAAGAAATTGGTTTTGCTTTGGTTTGCCGAACCTATTGACCCCTAATTGGTCAGATAGATTTTCGGGGCGCGAATATACATCGGCATTCTATTTCTTAAGTGGTTGATAATGAGCTTTAATTTCTTTGCAACCAATTAATCATTACGTACGTCTTTGGTTTATAATCTTAACAACCTTCCAATGAAAACTGCTCTTCGTTTTTTCTATGCCACCCTTTTCGGTTCATTTTCACTTTTTGCAAAGGAATCCGTGGCTCAATGTAATACTACTATTGCCTTATTTCAATCCAATGTAATGTGTTCTGGTGATGATCTCAATTTTATGGGATATGTCACTAGCGATTGTCCTATGCCGAATACCGTTCAGTACTCTTGGACTGCGGTTGGCCTTGATTCAGAAAACAATCCGGTTATCATCGAAAATTTAACGGTAATTGGTAACGTGCCGGGATACACCAATATTCCTGTGTATGTCATACCGTTTGATTTCATTTCTGAGTTAAACGAGATTTGTTTGAATGTTAACATTCTTGATGAGGAATTGAATGTTATTTCAACGACTCAACAGTGTATAAGTAGTTTCCAAATCCCAGAGGAAATGGTCGTGGTGCCGCTTGTGTCTCCGAATTGGTGTGGTGATCAGATTTGCCTGACAACAGTTACCGTAGACGGTGGTTTAGCACCATATGCTTTTTACGTGGATGGCGAACCTGCTACTCCGAATTTTGGCATGTGTTACAACACTCCTGGCGTGTATATGATAGAGGTCGTGGATGCCAATGGTTGTTTTGCCTATCAGGATTTTGTAGTAGAGACCAATTCAATTGGTAATGGGAGTTGTGAGAGTGCTCAGGTTCTGGAAAGCGGAGTTGCATTCGAAGATACTATTTGCTCCATCAGTTTTGATGAGCCTTCATGTCTCGATTTTACTTATTATCTTCAAGCCTGGTACACTATTAATTCCGGAAATGCCACACATATGAATATTGGCTTCTTTTCAGGTTACTATGGCAATCTCAGCAACATGCCATTCGGTCTCGAGATATACACTTCGCCGGACAATACCGGATGCAGTAATCTCGAACTGATGCATTGTCATGATGGACAGCTCGACGGAGATTGTTTCGATCTTGCTGATTTCATTACCATTGAACCCAACACAGATTATTATATCCGACCTGTGGTACAATGGACATCAATAAATTTTACTGAAATCATGGTGGTGCTCAGTGATGCACCAATTGATCCGATTTGCGGTTGCACTGATTCTTCTTCCTGCAATTTTGATCCTGAAGCACTGATCAATGACGGCTCTTGTGGTTACAATGGCTGCACAGATCCCGGCGCGTGTAACTATCTATCTTATGCAACTTGCGATGATGGCTCCTGTATTTTCGGAAGTGATATTACCGGTCAGATTTTTCATGATCTTAATGGCAATGGACTTTGGGATTATTGGAATAATGAAGCCGCAATGGGCAACGGATGTTACATATACATTCAGGAGTTAGACGTTATGGTATATCCAAACAGTGAAGGAAGTTTTGTTCTGCCTTCTCTGCCTGCTGCTGTTTACCATGTTGAATATGTGAGCACAGATGGCTTGTGGATTTTGGCAATAGATAATCCAATAGAAATTACGTTGCCTACCTGCACGGGGCTCTTACTGCCCGTCATTCCTGCCAGTGAAGCTGCTGCTCAGATCAGTGGCAATGGTTGGTTTTGGAATAGCAACTTACACTGCACCAACGGCTTCAACATCGGTGTATATGTTCAGAACACAGGAACAGTGCCTTTGAGTGGCCAGTTCAGCATGAGTTTTGACCCAAGTCTGACAATTTCTGAATATGTTTATGCGCAAGCGTATACAAATAGCGGAGCCGGTTTTGTGAACTGGAGTGTCGTGGATCAACCCGTAGGCAGCACTTATTATTATATGGTTCATGTGAATGGACCCGGAGTAGAATTTGTGGGAAGTGTATTCACTTTCGAAATGCATCTCACGCTTGAAGACAACAATGAATTTGTTTTCTATGATGAAGAATGGACACATGATGCAGTTGTTACTTGTGCTTATGACCCTAACGATAAGCAGGCAATTCCGGAAGGTTATGCCGATCAGCACTTTATTTTGGGCGATGAGGAAATCGAGTATAAAGTGAGATTTCAGAATACCGGAAATGCACCTGCTTTTGATGTAATTATTGAAGATCAGATCGACATTTCCAAACTTGACCTTAGCACTTTCGAACCTGTCATTGCATCACATTCATACAGCACAATAATTCAGCCTGATGGCATGGTGAAGTTCGTATTCAACAATATCATGCTTCCTGACAGCGCTTCTGACGAGCCGGGATCACAGGGATATGTTGTTTATCGGATACGTCCTCTCGATGATCTGATGCCTGGTGATGTTATCGAGAATACAGCTGATATTTTCTTTGACGACAATCCAGCGATTCAAACCAATACAACCTTCCACACAATATTCAGTTGTGAATGGATTCAGCCTGATCCTCAGTCTGCAGATCTATGTGTTGGAGATTTGTTAAGTGTGGATGGCGAATATCAATATATCGAGAGTTATTCATGGTTGCTCAACGGTAACGAAGTATCTGACCAGTCTGTGCTGGAGTTTCCTGCCGATGAGGTTTCGCAGAATAATTTTTCGCTGGTTCGCACAAATCCACTTTGTTCTGTTGAAGATGCATTCGTTGTTCAGGTAAATCCAAATCCTGAGGCGACGATAACCATGCTAGGTGATGTTTTGACAGCATCCGATGGTGTTTCATGGCAATGGTTTCACTGGAATGAGGCTTTGACCGGAGCTACAAATCAGACCTTGCCGGCTGCTGGTGTAGGATATTATAATGTTGAAGTGACCAATGAATTCGGATGCACAACCATGAGCGATCCTTTCATCATAATTTCTGTTGACGAGAACAATGGTGATTTTGAAATGAATTTGTATCCTAATCCGGCAAGCGGAATAACTGTGATCAGTTCTTCTATACCAGGTGGTTCATACTCTATCTATGATTTAAATGGAAAATTAGTCTTGAATGGCAAAATGTCCTCGAATCAAGTGACTGTCGATACGGAAACCTGGAACAGCGGTATGTATACTGTTCTTTTGGCAACAGATGAAGGCTGCAGGAGTGTCAGATTGATTGTGGAATAGGTCTCACTCATTAACTCAAATAATAAAAGTCGCTACATCATGTAGCGACTTTTATTTTTGTTGCATGGATGATGTTTTGAAATTGGCCAATGACTATTGCGTAAACACGCTGTCTGGATTGACGGGCACGCGTTTTACAATAGTAAAAGACGGATATGTTGAGGCTACAATGCCAGTGGATTCGCGAACACACCAACCTTATGGATTGCTGCATGGAGGTGCAAGTGCTGCCCTTGCAGAGACTATAGGCAGTTTTGGATCGCATTTTATTGTTGCTCCGGAAGGAGGCATTGCGGTGGGAGTGGAGCTCAACATCAATCATCTCAAGGGCAAAAAGAATGGAATGGTTACTGGCAAAGGCAGCTTGATTCATCGTGGAAAATCGCTACACGTTTGGTCTATAGAACTTGTAGACGAGGAGAATGTTTTGCTTGCAATAAGTCGCCTGACGGTGATGGTCAAAAGCAAAGATCACTCATGATTGACGATTTGAAGATTCCTTACGATGCAGTTTTTTGCCTTCCTGTTGACGATGGTGGAAGGCAGGCGTGGTATTTTCATCTCAACGAGTCTGGTAATTTGGAAAATGAAGCGGGAGTTGGTCTATCGGTCCAGCCTTTTGCTGATAATGCTAAACGGATTTCTCAAAGTGAAACAAGTCGTGATAGCCATGCCTCTTGCATTTTAAGGGCTCTTGATCTTATGAGACAAGGTCCTTTGCGCAAAGTCATTGTGAGCAGAGTCAAACATGTCGCGAGAAAGTCTGGTAATTTGCATGAACTGATCGGTCGGTTGTGTGAAGCTTATCCGGGTGCATTTGTATACCACCTTAAACATCCTCAATGGGGAGAATGGATAGGAGCAACCCCTGAAATCCTATTGAAAAAAAGTGGGAACAGATTTACGACGGTTGCGTTGGCCGGTACATTGGACACCGGCAGCAAGGATATATGGAGTCTCAAGTTGAGAGAGGAACAAGCTTTGGTTGCGGAATTCATAGATGATGTAATTGACCAATTCAACTTCCGTGAGAAACAAGTACGGGGTCCTGTTGACCTGGTTGCAGGACCTGTTCGCCATCTCTGCACAACTTTTTCATTTGAAAGCGATACTTCCGTTCATGATCTCCTAACCGCTTTGCATCCAACTCCTGCTGTTTGCGGACTCCCTAGAGATCAGGCCCGGGAGTTCATTGAGCAAAATGAAAATCATGAACGCAGATTATATACCGGCTATATCGGTTTAGACGTTCCGGATGGAGAATCTATTTACATGGTCAATTTGCGATGCATGCAGGTCTTTGACGATCATTTTGAGCTCCATCTCGGTGGCGGAGTTACGTCAATGAGTACACCTGAAGAGGAATGGGAAGAAACAGAACGTAAGTCAAAGGTTCTGATGAATATCATAGAGCAATGAATAAAAAGGGCCACTCAAAGAGCAGCCCTTTTGAGAATGTCAATTACCGGGTCAGAAATTCATTTGATCCTTATTATTTCTGAATTCAAGATCTTTTTTCGCTTTTTCACCAAGTGAAGCATCTTTAGCTACAGCATTGATCAGGTTGCTACCAACCGCTGAAGCGTCATTGCTGCGTGCAGCAATGATAGCACGGAGGTAATCTGCAAGACCTGAATTGTCACCACTGGCATCAATAGCAGATTTTGCACCGCCATTGTCTTTGTTAAGAAGCTTAGCCAAAGCCGTATTGAAAGTATTGTAGCTGCCCATTTTGCTTACTGCAGAGGAATAATCGCCATTCTGGATATCGATCAGACCTTTGTTGTAGCTTGATTCGGAAGATCCTGATGCTTCGTTGAAGAAAGTAAGCGCTCCTTTTCGATCGCCACTGATTCGGGCAACAATTCCTTTGTTGTTGCTTGTTTCAGCAGTCTTCTGCATACTGTATGCCTTGCTCCACTGAGCTTCTGCATCAGAAAGTTTATTTTGCATGTAATAAACACAACCGAGATTGTTGAATGCACGGTAGTCAGCGTCACTTTTTTGAGTTGCTGCCTGATAAATGGCTGCTTTTTTAGCCAGATCATCAATCAACGAACCAGCCTTCATCAATTCTTCATACTTCAGAGAGGAAGGGTTGGATGAACCAATTTGTGTCAACTCTACGTCACTGTATCCTTCGAGATCATATTTCACAATCATGCGACAACGACGTAGGCTCGGGAATATCACTTTCTGAATTTCAAGATAAGTTTTAGAGATATTCTTGATTTCTTGCTCGCGTTGCTGAAGATCTGATGTCATTTTGAGAACGTTGATGATGATGTTGCGATCTTCAATATTGGAAGTTTCCATAGCTGAGCGGAAACCTTCCCAGTCCTCACCTTTAGGCGACATAGTCAACATTCCATCATTCACATTGGTAACGTTCATTTTTTTGGCAAGATCCAGAAATGCTTTTTTACCTGCTTCTGCGCGCTCATTGGCAAGATTGTCGTTCAGGAGCATTTCTCCTTCAGGAGACGCATATGATACGAATTCTATTCCCTTGATGACCATTCGCGGATTGGCAGCCGCTGCGTTCAGGAAATTACCCAGATTGGTGATGTCCTGTTGCTTTAATTCTGCTGGCTTCAATGCTGAAGAGTTGTAGTCAAAATTGATTTGTGTGCTGTCATTGGTGTATGAAAGTGTTCTCACGAATTTGTCTTTCGACCAAACGCACTTGTCATCATTTTTCATCAGATATGGAGTAGTAATGACGCCATCAGCCACGGGCACCGGGGCGAAATCTGCTTCTTTACTGCCCTGCTTGCCATGAATGCGAAGCTCCAATTTGCTTGTTTCCATTTCCGGCTTGTAGCCAATTCTATCAGTATAGCTGAAGCTTTTTCCTGTCTTGTAAGGAATTACATTACCATTACCGGCGGCCTGTTCACCCTGGTATGCCTGCATTTTATATTTTGCCTCTCCACCACTATACACTAGAACGGGAGTAGCCTCAACGCTTGCTTTTTTGGCAAAATACTTTGGCGGGAATTTACCCGAAATGGTAATTTCTACGCTGTCGCCGTGTACTTCAAGAGGATTAGGAGTAGCTGTAGCACCCAGTTCCTGGATGTACTTTTCCATTTTCTTAATACCATTACATGATGCAAGGATCACGATGGCTGTTACAGCTGCGATCACATAGAAGCTGTTCTTTTTCATGCGGATAACTATTTAGTTTAACAAATTGAATTCGCTGCAAATCTAAACACGCACCATGGCTGGCAAAACTTAATTTCACAGGTATTCAAACCTTTTTCAACAGGGACTCAATGATAATTGGCAATGTTCAGAGATGAATACCGGAAGAAACTTTATTATTACAGATTCATCGATAACCTCAGGAATTCATCCCAAAGCGCATCTTCAGGTGGAGGAGCGACGATGATAACGGGTGTTTTTTTCACCGGGTGAATGAACTCGATTTTTCTTGCATGTAAGTGGATTGAAGCGTTGTCGTTGGTTCTCCTTGATCCATATTTAATATCGCCTTTGATCGGGCAATTGAGACTTGACAAGGTCGCTCTGATCTGGTGGTGACGACCGGTTTTGGGATAAACCTCCATGAAGGTATAGTTGTCTCCTGATCCGATCACTTTGTAGCTAAGCTCAGATTCTTTTCTGTCAGGCGCCGGTTCGTCGTATGCGAAGGTTTTATTCAGTTTTTCATCTTTCCACAGGTAATTGATTATACGTGCTTCCTGTGGCTCGGGCATGCCTTTCACAACAGCCCAGTAAGTTTTTTGAACCTCCCTGTACTTGAACATGTTGGAAAGCCTGTTGAGCGCCTTCGTCGTTCTGGCGTAGAGCACTATGCCGCTAACCGGCCTGTCGAGCCTGTGTACTGTGCCTATAAATGCCAATCCGGGTTTGTTGAATTTCCACTTGACATATCCTTTCACGGTTTCGCACAAAGTGGTGTCTCCACTGATATCACTCTGAATAATATCTGAATTACGCTTATTGACAACTATGATATGATTGTCTTCGTAAAGCACCCGGAGATTCTCCACTGTGCTCATGATGATTGGTTCTTTCGGCTGCGTTTTCCAATCTTTTGCCGACCTCGGCCTCTGTTCCTGATTTTCCATTTTACTCGTCTATTGTATGCGATGCACCATCGCTGCTCTTCTGCAAAAATAAAAATCTATTCAACTGGGTGACAAATCATCTTCAAGAATTACTTTGAAAATGAATCGAACTTGATCCGGCATGAAATCTTGACAATTCTTCAATATTGTTCTTTTTCATTCGGAAAATTGCGGCTCTTGACGTCTGCCACATATTGTTCTACCGCCTTGTGAATCTGTTCGCCAGCATTCATGTATCTGCGCAAAAAACGCGGACTGAAATCCTGGGTATAGCCCAACATATCATTCACTACGAGTACCTGACCATCAACCTGATTACCGGCTCCAATGCCGATAATGGGAACTTCGACAGATGAAGCGACTTTGGCAGCCAACGACGCAGGGATTTTTTCCAGAACAATTGCGAAACAACCGCATTCATTGAGTAAACGGGCGTCACTGAGCAACCTTTCAGCTTCCGCATCTTCTTTTGCCCTTACCTGATACGTTCCGAACTTATAGATACTTTGCGGGGTTAGCCCCAGATGTCCCATAACCGGAATACCTGCCGTAAGAATTCTTTGAATGGATTCTTTTATTTCGGCTCCTCCTTCCAACTTCACTGCATGAGCGCCGCTTTCCTTCATGATGCGAATTGCTGAATTCAATGCCTCTTTCGAATTTCCTTGATATGATCCGAAAGGAAGATCCACAACTACCAGGCATCGTTTGGCGGCCCTGACTACCCCCTGCGCGTGATAAATCATTTGGTCAAGGGTAATAGGAAGGGTGGTTTCATGTCCGGCCATAACATTGCTGGCGCTGTCGCCTACCAGAATAACATCAATTCCTGCATCATCAACCAGACGGGCCATGCTGTAATCGTATGATGTTAGCATTGAGATTTTTTCACCCCGTTGCTTCATTTCCTGCAACGTGTTGGTGGTGATTCTCCGAATTTCTTTATTAACCGACATGTGAGCAAAATTAGGATACTTGGCGTTTATCTGTTGGTTTTTATGCTTTTTCTGTTTCACATTAAGTCCGTGCAAATAATTTACGGATTAAACTGTTGTATGTCGTTTTATATCTTAACTTAGATACATCAAATCGGATTTCATGAGGCTATTGTACCTTGTCATGGTTGTAATGATTTTGCATTCCTGCAAAAAGGAGCCTGAAACTGTGGTTTTTCAGAATAACAACATTCCCGTCTATGACGAAATACCTACCATTCTGGTGGAAAATTATGTCAACAGAATTTTTATTGATTTGATTGGACGTGAGCCAACAGATATGGAAATGTCAGCTGAAGTTGCTGCTTTGGAATCAGCCGAACTTTCTTCCGCAGCAAGACTGCAACTCGCCGATAAACTTATGAATTCAGCAGTATTTATTGAAGGTGACAGCAGTTATGCCCACGCATATCATCAGAAATTTTACGATGATTGCAAAGCGCGCTTTTTGAATGGAATTTCTGAATCTGAAGTCGTTGGCGATTACACTCTCTATTATTTCATGTCTGTTCAAGACTCAATACTGGGAAATATGATTGCTTTTGAATTGAACCGAAATGAAGCCAACAAAATCCTTGCAGTGATGAATACGAAATATGAATTGCGCAATGGATTAACAGATGTCTCTGAAGTTTGCAGAAGAATGTGTTTTAATGTGATGTACGACAACATCAACATGAACACCTTCAATTATATCAACGCCACTTTCGATGACCTGTTCTTCAGATTTCCCACGGATGCTGAGCTGGACGAAGCATTTGAACCTATAGAGCAAGTCCCATCTTCTGAGGATCCTGATCTTACCGGATATCTTTTCGGAGAGGTTTTCAGCAATAAGTCGGAATATATTGACTTGCTTACAAGTTGTGATGAGTTTAGTGAAGGCATGATTCGTTGGGCTTATTTAAGTCTGATGTCGAGAGAGCCTACAACACCCGAAATTTACGTAATGCTTAGTAAACTGGGCACCAATTACAATATTGAAGAAGTGCAAAAAGCCATCATTGCAACGGATGAATTTGCAGGCTTTGACAACAACTAAAATTTTTCTCCATGGAGGCAAATGAAAAAGTAACGATGAAGAATTCTGATACCTGCCGGGATCAGAAAGTTCCATCTGGTATGATCGGCTCTGCCGCGGGCGCATTGGCTGCTGTGGCGGTTTTTATGCAGGCCTGTAAAAAAGAACAAGTGGGACTATATGAGCTGAACGATTTGGCACTGGTTGGTTCTGCAGCTGACAAGAACAAATTGAAAACAAACCAGCAGTTCGTGAGCATTTTGTATACAAATCTTTTTCAATCCGGAATTGCATCAAGCGATGTCTTTGAAATAGATCGTCTTTTCCAAAGCATTGGAGATAGCGAATTGTCAAGAGAAGTTTTGATATCAAACTTCTTCAATGATTCTGGTGTTCAGCTGCCAGCCGTTGCTGATATGAATAATGATCCCGACGCATTCATTGAGGAGACGTACAAACGTTTTTTTGTTCGTTTACCAAATGAAGCAGAAAAAACTTGGATAAGAAACTTCATACAGTCTAATCCATACATGACTCCGGAGCTTGTCTATTTCGCATTTGCTCTGAGTAACGAATACCAATACTATTAACAATTGCCGTGAAATGAAAAGAAGAGAATTCATCAAAAAAACCGCACTGACAACGGCAGGAGCTCTCGCCGCTCCTTACATATTGCCAAGCGGCAGATTGTTTGCGCCAACCGGCTCGAGATCTTCTCAGCATGTGGTTTTTGTAATGTTCGCCGGCGGTGTAAGGCATCAGGAAAGTGTGGGTATGCGGTATCTTGAGGACAGTCAGGTTGGGGACCCTTATCCGGGCAACATCATGTACAATATGTTGACGGGTGATGCACCGACCATGAAGATAGCCTACGGCACAGGCGAGGGAGGAATCAATCCTATTCCTCAGCTCAGTCATTTCTCCCAGTTTGGTTCATTGCAATCGCAAGGCACATTGTTCAATGAAGTTGCTTCATTGAGCAGCGGTCATTTTGGTGGATTGAACACACTCATTCAGGGTGCCGATATTGCCGGTCAAGGTTTGAAACAAAGACCTCTCAATCCAACTATTTTTGAATATCTGCGCCGCCATGGTGGATACAAAGCAACAGATGTTTGGTTTGTTGGAAATGGTATCGATGGATCTACTCCGCTGCTCAACTATTCCGGCAACCCGGACTATGGAATTAAGTATGGAGCGAATTTTATCGCGCCCACGGTTACGTTCGATGCGCCGGGCTTTCAGCATTTTTCAAATGCAAAAATTTATCATCCTGAAAATGAGCTTTCGCCGATGTACGCGATGAAAGCATTCCTCGATAATTCATTCGCACAATATGGCGGAGCATTGAACGCAATTGGAAATACCGAAGAGGAGAAACAGCAAATCAAGGCATTCATGAATCTCATGTATGACAAGGTTCAGAATGGTACCATCATGTTGCCTCCTGTGTTCGATAATGGTGACGCAATTACAGTAGGATTTGCTGCAGAGGTAATGAAAGAATTCAAGCCTGCATTTCTTTGTGTTAATCTCAGCAATGTCGACGTATGCCACAGCAATTTCACCAGTTATGTACAAGCTATGCATCGTGCAGATCACTCGGTAGGCTTCCTTTGGGATTTTATACAGAGCGACCCTGATCTGGCTGGTAATACAGATATTATCTGTATTCCGGAGTGTGGCAGAAACAGTGATCCTAACTCAATTCTCGATGAAAATTCATGGCGCGCATATGATCACAATGGAGATGATCTCAATTCATACCGCGTCTGGTCATTGATGGCCGGACCTTCTTTCCAGGCAGGGCTATCCCTTGGTTCAGAAGGATCACCTTTGGGTATGGTTACCGATGCAATGCTAACCGCAGCTGATATACTCGGTATCAAAAATGAAGTTGCAGGCGCCGGGTTCCTTCATCCTGATACCTTGTCATTTCTTGATAGAATTTAAACACATTAGAACAGAAACACAGTAACGCATCCATACCATGCAAAAGACCTATTTTCTGATACTGCTTTTTGTAATCCTTTTTTTGTGTTTTGGATCATGCAAAAAAACTGAAGTGACAAATCCATATACGAATGTTGTCGCCCCTGTTGAGAATGACAACCCTGATATAGATGATTTGCCTGAAGGTAGTTTTGCCTGGTTGCATGCCAAAATATTTCGACCCACTTGTGCAAATTCGGGATGTCATGATGGCACTTTCGAACCGGAATTCAGAGGTATGGGCAGCACATATAGCTCATTGGTCAACCACCCTACAATTAGCAACACACCTGATTATGCTTATCACTACAGAGTTCGGCCTGGAATTGCTGACTCCTCTTTTTTGATCAAGCGAATGACTTCATTTGTTCCAAATACATCAGGTATAATGCCTCCGGCTTATTCTGTAGGCGATGACTGGAACAACAATGAAACATATTACATCGATAAGATCAAAGAATGGATCAATGATGGAGCTAGAGACATTTATGGCCAGCAGGCTCCCGCGGCAAACGCTGATGCGCCGCCTCTTGTATACGGCCTGGTTGTTTTTCCTCATAACAATACAACAACTCCGTATTCCCGCGAAGCAGAGCCTCAATATGGCATTGGCGCTATTGAAGTTCCTTCCGAACTGGTTGATGTCTGGATTTATCCATACGACGACAACGCTTTTCCTGATCAGTTCGAATCCATTCAATTGCTTGCTTCCACAAGTTCTCTGAATTTTACCAATTCGATATCTTCTACTTTCAATCTGTCAGGACCGGTTTATGCAGATCTGTTCGACAGCGGTTCGCCGGTTCCGTTCGTCTATAAAGCAACGCTTGACTTGTCAGCCGCCACGCCTGGTGCCTTTTATTATATGAGAAATTATCTCGATGACGGGGTACAACCAACCCTGACTGAAATTCCGAATAGCGCTTCCAATCCGTTCTGGTTTCTGGTTTTTTCACTTAAAGTTATTTCATGAAAAAAATCTTGATACTCATACTGTTCCCGATATTGTGCTTTTCTTGCAAGAAAGAGGAGAATAAAGAAACAGCACCCGTTATCACTTTCAAGGGCATTTCAGCAACGACTCTGGAACAATTCAACAATACAGTCGTCATTTCTCTCGACTATGAAGACTTTCAGGGTGATTTGGGGGAATCAGATCCTGATAATTATAGCGTGCGGGTAAAAGATGCCAGACTTTCAGATTATGACTGGTATCACATTCCTCCAGTGACGCCTGACAAGCAGGAATTGCATGTGAGGGGTTCTCTGTCGGTTCAACTGGATCCCTTGTTTCTGCTGGGTGTTGGTACCGAGGAATTTACCAGGTTTAGTATTGAAATACGGGACCGTCAAGGTAATTGGAGCAACATCATAAGTACTCCTAACGTCCTTATTGTAGATTCCCTTTGATGTATTAGCTTGCACCTTGTAAATTTTTGTGTGCGAAAATGCTTTTTATGGCTGCCAAAAACCTAAATAGGATATTTGTTGTCCTTGGTGTTTTTCTTTTTACTCCAGTGCTGAATGCTCAGGATCTGCCTGAATTCAACATGTCGGACACGACGATCACTGAATGCTACGGTATTCTTTACGACAGCGGTGGTCCCGGTGCCTCTTATGGCCCCAACGAAAATACAGTTACGGTCATCAATACCGGCGGAGTCCTGACGCTCACGTTTTTCGGAACTTTCGCTTTTGAAAACAATCTGGATTCTCTTTATATCTACGATGGAACTAACACAGCAGCTCCTCTGATAGGCGGATACACCGGCCAGACCATGCCACCTGTTCTTACAGCCAACAGTGGGGCTGTTACGGTAGTTCTCACTTCGGATAACAACGTTTCAGCAGCAGGCTTTTCATTTGAATGGGAAAGTACCCAACCAGTGCCCATCCCACCGATTATCTCTGTGAATAGTATCCCGAGTTGCAATGCATCGCAACTGAATATTAATTTTTCTACACCCGTTCAGTGTTCTTGGCTAAGCACTGCTGTTTTCACAGTTTCAGCCAACGGACAGAATATTCCTGTTAACAGTGTGCAGCAAAACTGTGCAGGTGGTCAGACTGCATTGGTAACATTGGTCCTGGGACAGCCTTTTACCTATAACTGCAATTTCCTTGTCAATATGGTTATTCAGATACCAGATGACTGCGGGTTCTTACATGAATTCACCATCGGAACTTCTTTTGTATTCCAGAATTGTGGTATCAACGCAACAGTAGTGGCTGACTCACCCAATGTTTGTCCGGGAGGCTGCACGAATATTGAAGTCGATGTTGCTGGCTGTTTTACATACACTTATTCATGGTCAAATGGACTTCCCCCGAATGCCGGTCCTCACAACGTTTGCCCGACGACTTCGACTGTTTATTCCGTAACCATCAATGAACTTGAAACAGGTAATTCAACTGTGAAGACCATTGCTATCGGTATCGTGAATGTTGACATTGTGACGCCTGAACAAACCCTTTGCCAGTCTGCTCCGAATTTGACCCTCGTGGCTGGAACTATTGGCACCTGGTCCGGTCCGGGTGTAGTGAACGGCACCAATCAATTCAATCCGGATTTGGCCGGAGGTGGAGTACACACCATTACCTTCAACGCAAACAGCTGCACCGATTCTTTTGACTTGACGGTTATTCCAATTTCAACAGAGGGTGTTACTGCGGCGTGTCCGGGAAGCGCTCCTTTCCAGCTAAATGCATCACCAACCGGAGGAACTTGGACCGGCGACAACACCACACCAGAAGGAATTTTTGATCCATTAGCTGCGGGCACTTACACTGCTGAATATGCCGTAAATGGTTGTACTGATCAGCTTACTATCAATGTCGATAATATTCTCGGACCATTTACACTTGATCCGATATGTCAATCTATCTGGTATGATACCATTGCTTTTTCGCCTTTCGGCGGAAGCTGGTCAGGTGAAGGAATTGTCAATTCGTTCCTTGGTGTTTTTGCCCCCTCACAAGCCACCCCGGGTCCGTTGCAGTTAACATATACAATTAACGGGTGTGATCAGATATACGACGTCTTCGTTAAGGAAGTCAATGTTGATTCATTCGCTGAACTTTGTCCTGATGAAGAACCTCAGGTGCTCGACAGCACTCCTCTTCCTGCTGGTGGTGTTTGGTCAAGCCCGGATGGTGCTATGCTCAATACTGGCACTGGACTTTTTAATCCTGCGGTTATTCCGAGTGATACTTACACCTACATAACTTATTTCGCACCCAACGGATGTGTTGATACGCTTTATGTTTATGTCATTGCAACAGACATCGAAACCTCGGAACTTGCTTTTTGTGTAAATGATCCGGCAGCAGCTCTTGACTCAATACTCACCGGAGAGATCGTGCCGGACAATGGTATCTGGTCGGGTCCGGGTGTGACCGGAAATATTACACTGGGCTTTAATTTTAATCCCGCATCTGCAGGACTTGGTACCCATTTCATTTATTACACTGTGAATACTTGTCCTGATTCTATCGAAGTGACTGTTTTTCCTCCTGGTCTGCCCGATACACCATTCAGTTTTTGCTCAACCGATGATCCGGTTGAATTGGTTCCAGGACTGGTTGCCGGTGGAACATGGAGCGGATCAGGTATTGTTGATGCAGAAACCGGCATTTTTGATCCGGCTCTAGCCGACGATGGTACTTTTTATGTTTTGTGGACTAACCCCGCCGGATGTAATGACAGCATACTGATAACAGTTGAAACTTATGAAGAGCCTTCCATTACGGGTATCAATGCAGAATATTGTCTGCAAAGTATGGACGTGTCCTTTCAGACGAGCCCTGCCGGTGGTCTTCTCATAGGTTCGCTGGCAAGTCAGTTGTTCAATCCTATAAACCTTGGAGCTGGTAACTATCAAGTCATTTACAGAATAACTCCTGATGTTTGTCCGCAGTTGGAGGACACAGTGAACTTTGTAATTCATCCCGCACTCTCATTAACTCCCCTGGTTGCTTCTGCAAATCCTATTTGTCCTGATCAGGCAGTTACCTTGACAACCACTGCCTCAGGCGGAAATCCTAATAATCCTGTCACTTATGCATGGAGCAACGGTGGAATTTCATTGCCGACAAATACTTCAACGCCCGGACAGTCTGCAACAATCTCTGTGACTATCAACGATGGTTGCTCAGATCCCGTGACGGTATCTGCAGATATTGCGGTTTTCGAGGAATATATTGTTACGCCTTTGACATCTGATTCCCTTTGTTTGGGTGAATTAGGTTTCGCAACACTTGATTTGTTTCCACCGGGTAATTATGAAATAACATGGAATGGTTTTTTTGATCCCGACAATTTCATTGAGGCATTAGCTGGCACAACCTACAACGTAGAGGTTACCGATGCGAATGGCTGTGAGCAGGATACCGTAATTGTAGTGCCTGTATTTGCTCCGGTTATTGCCGGATTCGCAACGACTCCGAACGTAGCCTGTATTCCATTTGAAGACATGGGCAATGTCATTTTTACTGATCAGTCGGCGAATGGTGTATCAGGTACATGGGACTTTGGAAATGGAATAACGCTGCCATACAGTCCGGGTCAAAGTTTGATTCAGGCTTATCCTGGTCCGGGTGAATACACGGTCACTTTGAATATTGTCAATTCAGGCGGATGTCCTGATGATGTTTCCAAAATTGTTTGCATACAGCCCTCGGATCCGATTTTCATCCCGGATATTTTTTCACCGAATGGTGACGGCAGAAATGATACGCTCTTCGTTCGTGGCTTGTTTGTGAGTAAAATGGATTTTCGGGTTTACAACAGATGGGGAGAAGAAGTATTTGTATCTGAGAATCCTGGCAAAGGGTGGGATGGACAACAGCGCGGACAACCAGCTTCAACAGGAAGCTATTTCTATACACTTAAGGCGACTGTTTTTGGCAATGAAAAGATTGAGAAAAACGGTGAAATCATTTTGGTGAGATAAAAACATGAAAAGATTTTATAGACTGATATTGAGTTTGGGCCTGGCGATATCGCTCACCGAGAGTTTCTCTCAGGACATTCACTTTTCGCAATTTCCAAATGTCATGGTGCTTTATAACCCGGCATTCAACGGACAATTCGAGCAAATGATGAAAGGAACATTGTTGCATCGCCGACAATGGAGAGGCATAGGAGAGGGCTACACGACCAGCGGATTTGATGCCCAGTACAAGTTGCTCAGCCTTTATGGCGATAATTATCTGGGATTCGGGTTACTCGTCCTTCAGGACAATGCAGGCTTTGCGAGTTTGAAAACTTTCAGTGTTAAAGGATCTGTGGCCTACCATTTGATTGCGGGCAAGAATGATATGTTATCGGCAGGAGGCACTATAGGTTATGAGCAGCGTTCAATGAATTTCGATGGTTTAGCCTGGGACTCACAGTACAATGGTGTGAACTACGATCCAACTCTGGATGATAAAGAAAGAATAATTGCTGTCAAACGGGGTGTTGTGGATGTGGGTGCCGGTATCAACTGGAGGCATAAAGGAAAGAACAGGGTATCGCTTGGCTATGGCATTTTTCACGCAGGTCAGCAACGCACAATGGTTGCTCGCGGCGACGACAGGCTTCGGCTGCGCAGCGCATTCAACTTCTCTCTGATCAAGAGATACGAGCATATTGATATGAAATATGATGTGCTGGTTCAAAGACAATCAGGCGCAATGGAGATATTACTCGGCTTGACCAGCGACTACAGACTCGGCGATGATTCGCGCTATACCAATGTCAAGACCTCAAGTGTTATCAGGGTAGGAGCCTTTTATCGTTTGCGCGATGCCATACATCCTTACATCGGATTTGATTACAAACGTTTTGCGGGAATATCAATCGGGTATGATATTAGAATGCGCAAAATGCCCACTATATCTTCAAGACCCGGAGGAATAGAAGTAACACTCTCTTATCTCGGATTGCCCAACCGGAGAAGAATGAAAGTGGTGCATTAAGCAATCATCTTTCCAATGTCAATAATTTTCATGCGGCACCTTCGTGGCACCCCAGGATGTGATTTCTTTCGCAGAAATCATTATATCACTGCCCATGGCATCTTTTGAAATTATTGGTGGAAAAAAATTAAGTGGAGATGTAATTCCGCAGGGAGCAAAGAACGAAGCACTTCAAATTGTTTCTGCTGTTTTACTTACTTCAGAAAAGGTTACCATTTCGAATATACCGAATATTCGCGATGTTATGAAGTTGATAGAACTTCTTCAGGCGATGGGCGTTCACGTCACCAAAATTGATCAGAACACATATTCATTTGAAGCCAAAAATGTGAACCTTGAATATCTCCTTACAGAAGATTTCAAGAAAAAGGGCGGAGCATTGAGGGGCTCAATTATGATTATCGGCCCCCTCTTGGCGCGCTTTGGTGTTGCATACATACCTGAACCGGGGGGAGACAAAATCGGACGCAGACCAGTGGACACTCACCTTCGCGGTTTTGAAAATCTAGGCGCAACCTTCGAACACATGAAGGAAGAGAGATTTTACAAGATCAATGCGAAGAATCTGCGTGGCACTTATATGGTGCTAGATGAAGCTTCTGTTACAGGAACTGCGAATGTGCTTATGGCTGCTTCTCTCGCTAAAGGCGAAACAACGATTTACAACGCAGCATGTGAACCTTATCTGCAGCAATTATGCAAGATGATTGTCCGAATGGGCGGCAAGATCGATGGTATCGGGTCCAATAAGCTGATCATTCAGGGTGTAGATCAATTGGGAGGCTGTGAGCACAGGATGCTTCCAGATATGATTGAAATAGGAAGCTTCATCGGCCTGGCCGCCACCACGCAATCCGAAATTACAATACGCAACTGCGCTATATCGGAGCTTGGTGTAATTCCTTCCGTATTCAGGAAAATGGGTATAGAAATGGAATTCAGAGGTGATGACATATATCTGCCGGCGCAGGAATCCTACAAGATTCAAAGTTTGATCGATGGTTCTATTCTTACCATCAGAGATGGTATCTGGCCGGCCTTTACTCCTGACCTTATTTCAGTTGCTTTGGTCACTGCCACTCAGGCAAAAGGAAGTGTGCTGATTCACCAATGGATGTTCGAAAGCAGGTTATTCTTTGTCGACAACCTCATCGATATGGGTGCAAAAATTATTTTGTGTGATCCGCACCGTGCCGTTGTTATTGGCAGTAACCGTGAGACGAGGTTGCGTGGTATCACCATGTCATCGCCGGATATCAGAGCCGGTGTGTCGATGTTAATTGCGGCGCTTGCTGCCAACGGAAAGAGCACCATTCACAACATCGAACAAATTGACCGGGGTTATCAGGATATCGAAAACAGACTCAAGGCAATAGGCGCTGACATCAGGAGAATTGAATAGAAGTCCTATCGTTCTTTTTTTTTGGCAGAATGTTTGCCTGAAGTCTTTTCGTAATCTTTAATTTTACTTCGCAAAACATAACAACATGATCAGACGAATCCTCACCATATCTCTGGCTGCAGCAATGGTCGCCGGAATTTATGGTTTTACAGTTAACGAAAACTCTTCAAAGGCCAGGAAAATGGCTGAAATGCCTGTGAAAATCGGTACAAACATTGGCGATGAAGCGCCTGAAATTGATATGGCAGGTGTTGATGGCAAAAACATCAAATTGTCATCTCTGCGTGGTAAGCTGGTGTTGATTGATTTCTGGGCTTCCTGGTGTGGCCCTTGCCGCAGAGAGAACCCCAATGTGGTTGGAGCTTATGATAAATACAACAAGGCCAAGTTTAAAACGGCCAAGGGGTTTGATATTTTTTCTGTTTCGCTGGATCAGAATAAGGACGCATGGACTGCGGCTATCCAAAAGGACGGACTTACTTGGAAAAATCATGTCAGCGACCTGAAAGGCTGGCAGAATGGCGCTGCCGCTGTTTACGGTGTTGGTAGTATCCCAATGAGTTTTCTGGTTGATGAGAAAGGTATCATTGTAGCCAAGAATCTGCGCGGTCTTGAGCTCCATAAGCAACTCGACCTGCATGTGAAGAGCTTGTAATTATTTCGACATAAAGAACCTACATTTGCACCCCCCGAAACTTTTGGGGGGTTTTTTTATTGAATTATCTGCCAGATTGACCCATTCAGAACACATGGCAAAAAACTTGAAGACTAGGATCCGGAACATTTTCGCAAACATGAATACCGAAGAAAAAAGAGTAGAAGAAACTACCGAAGAACAGAATACGAATGCCGAACAAGCACTACCCGATAATCACAACCCGGATATTGGTGCTCATGAGGATCCCGCGCAAAGCCATTCACCAGCATCGGAATTGGAAAAATGGCAGATAGAGGCAGCCGACTGGAAAGACAAATACCTCCGGTTGTATGCTGAATTCGACAATTTCAGAAAACGCAGCATGAAGGAAAGGGTTGACCTGCTGTCAACAGCTTCGGCAGACGTTATTCGCGAAATGTTGCCTGTGATTGATGATTTCGACAGAGCGGTCAGAGCCAATGAAACTGCGGTAGACCTTGATGCTGTCAAAGAAGGATTTGTATTGATCCATTCCAAACTGTATAAAAAACTGGAATCGAAAGGCCTGAGGCCGGTTGAAGCAACGGGTAAGCTGTTTGATACAGACTTTCACGAGGCGATTACTCAAATTCCTGCTCCTTCTCCGGATATGGTAGGTAAGGTGGTAGATGAACTTGAAAAAGGTTATTTGTTACATGAAAAGGTGATACGTTTTTCAAAAGTTGTTATTGGTCAATAAGAAAGTATTTCATGGCAAAAAGGGATTATTACGATATTTTGGGTGTAGCGAAGAACGCATCAGAGGCTGAAATCAAAAAGGCCTACAGACAGCTTGCATTGAAATACCATCCAGATAAAAACCCGGGGAATAGCGAGGCTGAGGAGAAGTTCAAAGAAGCGGCTGACGCATACGGAGTCCTTAGTGATGCTCAGAAACGCGCTCAATACGATCAGTTTGGTCATGCAGGCATGGGTGGTGGCGGCGGATATGGCGGCCAGCACATGAATATGGACGATATTTTCTCCCAGTTCGGCGACATTTTCGGTAACGCCTTCGGTGGAGGATATGGCGGCAATGGAGGCGGCGGAGGTCAGCGTCGGGTGAAAGGATCTAATCTTCGCATCAAGGTGAAGCTGACATTGGAGGAAATTGCGCTAGGAACAACCAAAAAAATCAAGGTGTTCAAACTTGTGAATGCAGCTGATGTGACTTTTGATACATGTTCAACCTGCAACGGAATGGGGCAGGTAAGGCGCGTAACGAATACCATTTTGGGTCAGATGGCAACAACCTCAACATGTCCGAAATGTCATGGTGCCGGGAAGTCCATCAAGAACAAACCCAAAGATGCCGACGAGAATGGCCAGAAGCGATCTGAAGAATTAATCGAAATCAACATCCCTGCCGGCGTTGGTGACGGCATGACACTAAATGTTGCCGGTAAAGGCAATGCTGGTCCATATGGCGGTGTACCTGGAGACTTGCTCGTTCAAATAGAAGAAGAGGAGCATCCCGATTTGAAAAGAGATGGCATTAATTTATACTACGATTTATATATCAATTTTGCAGATGCTGCGCTCGGATGCACGACTGAGGTGCCCCTTGTCAAAGGTCGCGCTCAGATAAAAATAGATGCAGGCACTCAGAGTGGAAAAATTCTGCGCCTGAAGGGAAAGGGTATCAAAGAGGTGAATGGGTATGGTCAGGGAGATTTGCTGGTAAACATCAACGTCTGGACACCACAAAAGCTCAATGATGAAGAGAAAAATCTTTTGGAAAAGTTCAGAAGCTCATCGAATTTCAAACCGAGCCCAACCACCAAAGACAAAAGCTTTTTTCAGAAGGTGAAGGAAATGTTTCAGTGATCGTGGCCTGAATGCGGCAATAAGTGCTGCATTTTTTTCACAGCATATCGACCTATGCTGCTGGAGACAGTAATAATCGAAACGCTCTCTTCAAGAACGTAAAATGCGATGCGGATTAAACCAACATTGATACAGGGCTCTCCAGATAACCTTTGAGCGATTGAAGAAATGCTGCACCTGATGCACCGTCTACCACTCTGTGATCACAGCTGAGGGTCACCTTCATGATATTGCCTGGAACCACAGCTCCATTTTTCACAACCGGTACTTGTTTGATTCCGCCCACTGCAAGAATGCATGCATCTGGTGGATTGATGATTGCTGTGAATTCATCAATGCCGAACATACCGAGATTCGAGATTGTGAAAGTATTGCCTTCCCAATCGCTTGGCTGTAATTTTTTGCTTTTTGCTTTCTCAGCGTATGACTTTACTTCTGCACCAATCTGTGCAAATCCTTTTTCGTTCGCAAAACGCACCACAGGAACAAGGAGCCCTTCATCAACAGCAACTGCCACGCCTATGTGCACATGCTCGTTATATCGAATCGTGTCTCCGCGCCATGATGAATTCACTTTTGGATGTTTGCGCAAAGCCATCGCTGCTGCTTTTACAACCATGTCATTGAATGATATTTTTACATCACCTTGATCATTGATGGATTTACGCGCTGCAATTGCAGCATCCATGTCAATTTCCATTGTGAGATAGAAATGAGGAGCAGTGAATTTGCTCTCGGCAAGTCTTCTCGCAATTGTTTTGCGCATTTGAGACACTTGCTCTTCTGTGTATCGTTCAACACCTGACGGAATGAATGCCGGCACAATTCCTGCTGCAGCCGAACCTGACTTACCTGAGGTTGATGGTGTGAAATTTTCAATATCTCTTCTCACGATTCTGCCACCATCTCCCGATCCGGAAACGCTGCCAATATCAATTCCTTTTTCCTCTGCGATTTTTTTGGCAAGCGGCGATGCTTTTACACGACCGTTTGAACCAATGGCAGTTTCTGTGATTACAGGAGCGTGAACCACAGTTGCGGTTGTGGTGCTTGCTGCCACCGCAGATGCTGCTGCATTTGCCGGAGCTGCCGGAACTGCCGCTTCTGCTGTCGGCTGAGCAGAGGCACTGCTAAGCAATGCGCTGATGTCTTCACCTTCTTTTCCCAGGATGGCCAGGACGGAATCTACCGCTGCGGTTTTACCCTTTTCAATACCGATGTACAAAAGATAACCGTCCTGAAATGATTCAAACTCCATGGTGGCTTTGTCTGTTTCAATCTCAGCAAGCACTTCACCGCTCTTCACCTTATCGCCCACTTTTTTGTGCCATGCAGCAACAGTGCCTTCGGTCATCGTATCGCTTAGCTTGGGCATTTTAACTATCTCAGCCATATCAGGAAGTTCTTAGGGTTGTTTTTGATTAGTCGTTGACGTATGGATAATCTGTTTGGGTGTAAACATCTTTGTAAAGTTCTTCGGCTGCCGGCATCGGCGATTCCTCAGCGAATTTTACTGACTCTTCCACAACGAGCCGGATCTCATCTTCTACACCTTCAATTTCTGCTTCACTCATCCATTTGTTTTCACGGATTTTGCGAAGAACATGTTCTATGGGATCTTGTTGCTGGTATTCTGCAACCTCTTCTTTTGTGCGGTATTTCTGAGGATCACTCATGCTGTGACCTTTGTACCTGTAAGTTTTGATGTCGAGCAGGGTAGGCCCGTCTCCGGCACGTGCGCGTTCTGCTGCAATTTCTATAGCTTCACAAACTGCCTCAGGTCGCATACCATCAACTGTGGCTGATGGCATCATGAATGATGCTCCAAGCAATGAAAGATCAGTTACGTTTGATGTACGCTCAACTGATGTACCCATAGCATATTGATTATTTTCAATAATGAATATCACCGGAAGTTTCCAGGTCATAGCCATGTTGAAGGTTTCGTACAAAGCACCCTGGCGCGCTGCGCCATCACCGAAAAAGGTCAAAGTAATATCATCACTGCCGCGGTACTTGTCAGCGAATGCAATTCCTGCACCCATTGGAATCTGAGCACCTACAATGCCATGACCACCAAAAAGGTTGTGCTCTTTGTCAAACATGTGCATTGAACCTCCTTTGCCTTTGCTCAGTCCTGTCACCTTGCCATATAGCTCAGCCATTACCCGCTTTGGATCTGATCCCATCACCAGAGGATGAGCATGATCGCGATATGCTGTAATTACTTTATCGGAAGGTCTGATTGCTTCCATCATACCGGATAGAATGGCTTCCTGCCCAATGTATAAATGGCAGAATCCGCCGAATTTTTGTTGGATATACAGGTGACCGCATTTCTCTTCGAATCTGCGCATCAGCAGCATTTCGCGATACCAGCGAACGTAAATTTCTCCGGTGAAACGAACTCCGGCTGCATTGCCTGGTCCCGGGGTTGATTTTTTTGTGGCTATATCAGTTGCCATGTTTGAATTTTATGGATCGCAAATATAGTTGTGTCATGCCTTAAACATGCATGAATCAATGGTAAGTGTCGAAATTACACTTAGTGCTTTTGACTGGCTTAGTACTTGAACTGTTTCAAGAAACGTGTGTCGTTTTCGAAGAACATACGCAGATCGTCGATTTGGTATCTGAGCATGGTAATACGTTCGATTCCCATTCCGAATGCGAAGCCGCTGTATTTTTCCGGGTGGATATTGCTGGCAGCCAATACTGCCGGGTCAACCATGCCGCAGCCCATGATTTCCAGCCATCCGGTGCCTTTGGTAATTCTGTAGTCTGTTTCGCTGTTGAGTCCCCAATAAACATCCATTTCTGCGCTGGGTTCGGTAAAGGGGAAATAGGAGGGGCGCAATCTGATTTTGGCTTTGCCGAAAAATTCTTGAGTGAAATAAAGCAGGGTTTGCTTCATGTCGGCAAACGAAACATTTTCGTCGATGTACAAACCTTCGATTTGATGGAACTGGCAATGGGCTCTGGCGCTAACAGCCTCATTGCGGTAAACTCGCCCAGGCATCACGATGCGGATAGGCGGTTTGGTCGTTTCCATGGCGCGAACCTGCACACTGCTGGTATGCGTGCGCAAAACCATTTCCTTTTGGTCGTTTCCGGGTTTCACGAAAAATGTATCCTGCATATCGCGCGCGGGATGTTCCGGAGGAAAGTTCAGTCCGCTGAACACGTGCCAGTCATCTTCTATTTCCGGACCGTCGGCAACGGTAAATCCGATTCGCGAAAAAATTTCGAGTATCTCATTGCGGACAATCGACAGCGGATGTCGGGTGCCCAACGGCAAAGCCCCTGTTGGTCTGGACCAATCGGATTTTTGTTCTATTGTTGAGCCATGGGTATGCACCTGCTGCATCTGCTCCAGTTTCTCTTGCAGCTCAGTTTTGAGTCGGTTCAACTCCTGACCAACGAACCGCTTTTGCTCAGCCGAAACGGTTTTAAACTCTTCAAACAGATCATTCAATATACCTTTTCTGCCCAAGTATTTGATTCGGAAATTCTCTACTTCCTGACTTTGGGCAGCAGCGAAATCCCTGATCTCTTCCAGGTATTGATTGATTTTTTCCTGCATGATCAATTGCCTTTTTTCAGGATTTCAACTTTCATGGTAACATCACTTAACGGTCGGTCGCGTTGTGTAGGTAAAGCAAGCACACTGTCAATGATGTTCAGTCCCTGAATTACCTCGCCAAAAACGGTATAGTTCATATCGAGCTGTGCAGTTCCGCCCACCGTCTGATAAATTTTCTTTTGCTCGTCGGTGTATTTAAAACCGGGCATTGAAAGGGCAATGTTGCTCTCAATCTGGGCCAGTTGCATTTCTGTCCATGGTTGACCCGAAGCGATGTAAAACTGACTCCCCGAAGAGGCTTTGGCAGGGTTTACCTGATCGCCCTGGCGCGCAGCACACAATGCTCCTTTTTTGTGGATGAGCGCAGCATTAAACTCCGCGGGAACTGTGTATCCCGGGCCGCCGCTGCCCAGCATCTGATTCATGGATGCACCGCGGCTGTTGGGGTCACCACCCTGAATCATAAATGAAGGTATGCAGCGGTGAAAAAGCAAACCATCATAAAACTTTTCGCCTGCCAGTTTCAAAAAATTGTCCCTGTGTTTGGGGGTTTCATCATACAAACGAACAACCATGTCGCCGAATTTTGTATTGATTTTTACGATACTTCCGGGAATCGATTGAAAGTCAGCCGGGACTTCCGATTTAGCAGATGCGGCTTCGACTTCAGTGATAGCGGGTGTTGTTGCATTGTTCGCCGGTTGGGCGTTATTTTCTTTGTTTTCACAACCGGAGGCATTGCACAAAATCAGAAGCAGAGCAATTGCCGCTAAAATTGAAAGGATTCTTTTCATTGTTCTTGCATAAAAAAATTGAAGGTGCGAAATTACAAAATGGAAGGCTTTTCAATGGTTATTGTCACTTATCGAAAGTGGATGCAACCTGATTTCAACAAATGCGTTTTCAAAGAAGTGAATAATTCGCTGGATCATTCGGGAAAATTGCTTTTCTTTGTTACGCTTTTTATCATGGCTCTATGAAAAATAAACACATCAACAAGGTTTTTGCAGCTTTAGTGCTTCTGTGTTCGCTTTTGGCAGTTAATAGCTGTCAGAAAGATAAGCAGACTATTGCTACGATTCTGGTAGTGAATGATGAAGGGGAACCTGTCCCCGGTGCATCTGTAAGGCTTTATGCCGTTCCGTCTGAGACACCTCCTCCTCCCAATGAAATCCGATTTGACACCACCCAGCTTACCAATGGTACCGGCAAAGTGAGTTGGGATTTCAGCGATTTTTATGAGAAGGGTCAGGCGGGATTCGCTGTTTTGGATATTGAAGCTTCCAGAGGGTCTCTATCTGGAGAGGGGATTATTAAAATCGAAGAGGAAGAAACTACTGAAGAAACCATTATCATAGAATAATTTTGAGTTTAAGTATTGTTGCCCTGTTATGATAGCGGGGCTTTTTTTTAACATTGATTCTGATCGGAATCATTGCGATTTTGTTGCTGTTCCTGAGTTTTGTGTTTTTGAGGAGTTCCTGTTTTTCATCCATTATCGTTCTTACTTGCGATCATATCTTCATTCAGTTTGCTGAGAGTGCATCGATGTATTTTGAGGCATGCCTGAAATGGAGGTTACTTTTTTGAACTGCGCATGCCTTGCTTATTTTCGCGACCTGTAATTATCGGGATGTAGCTCAGTTGGTAGAGTACACGTCTGGGGGGCGTGTGGTCGCACGTTCGAGTCGTGTCATCCCGACTTGATTAAGCCGCTTAAGCGGCTTTTTTTATTCATTTTTCAGAAAACACCCAACTGGTATCAAAAAAATAACCGCCCCATTCAGAGCGGTTACTGTCATGTAAAATAATCCAGAGTAATTAAGGTTAATTAATTCTTGATTTGTTTGTTATCTGATGAACTGCCTGCGGCAGACTGAGTCGAACCTAAGTCAAATACAATCGGTATGATATAGTTGGATTCAACGGGCATTCCATTTTTGGATGCCGGTGTCCAGGACGGCAGAGATGAAACGAAACGCAAAGCCTCTTCATCGAGAAGATAGTGAACTCCATCAGAAACCAATGGATGGCTAACTTCTCCCGAGGAGTCGATTGTAAAATTCACATAAACGGTACCTTCCAGTTTCCTTTCTACCGCCTCTTTCGGGTATTGAAGGCTGTCATTCACAAATGCTTGAAGCGCCTGCATTCCTCCGGGGAATTTTGCAGGTTTTGAAGTGCGGGTAGTACGCTTAAAATCTTCATCCGGATAATAGCGGTCAGGCTTGGCCTTGCCTTCAAAGTTCCATCTTTTCCAGGTACCTACTTTGTATCCTTCTTTGAAGCGCCCCTGAGATTCCTTGAAACCGTTGGCATAGAAATAAACGAAATCTCCGTGAGGAATTTCCAGTTTTGGGTCTTTGTAACCGCCGGTATTGAATTGTTCTCCTGTAATGTATTTAATACTTACATTCCAGGAGCTGTCGGGTAGCATGATAGCTTCCCTTATGAATTTTGCTTTGGTTGAATCGGCAATAACCCGATGCTGAATATCCAAATATTCAATTCTGGATTGAGCTGAGGAACCTGCTGAGGCACCAACAGCAATAGCAAGACAACACAGTTGTAGAATTCGTTTCATCTTCAATTTAGTCGCTAGGTTTTTTAGGCGATGCTAAAATAGGCAATGTTTAGACGAAATCAGTCGCAATGGTTGTCTAATTATTTTGAACATTTGCACTAAATTTGAATGCCAATTATGGACTATTTGTTTGAAAAGGTTTGGAATGAGACAGTTACGCGGATTTCTGCGTCATTCGGAGAGAAATTGGATTACACAGCCATATTATTCCTGATAGGTGTTCAGGAATTGGGCAAGGATTTTCAGACTTATAAAAAGGATCAAAAAGTGGAACTTCTTCATATAGGTGTCTGTTCGGTATTGATACCCTTCGGTTATTATCAGTTCATAGGCAGAGATGAGGATGGTTGGCCACATTTTGAACGAACCGATTTGCTGCCCGCCTTAAATCCTGAAGAGCAGGAATTGCTGGTGAAAAGAGCGATAATCCGGTACTTCAATCCGGAGATTGAGGTCTGATTCTAGATTTTTTATCTTTCCATGAATCTTTTGAATTTCATACTGTCAACGGCATGATCTGATTATAACTTCCGCTCCACATAATATCATTCTCATGCGGAGCCCTATAATCATCGTTTACTTCTTTTTTGTCAATGGACTTTTCGCTCAAAACCACCTCGCACAACCTCTGTCCGGTGATGCACATCTGCCCGATTGGGCTGTGATGATGTATGGTGAAAATCCGAATTATCACCAAGTGATACAGGCTTATCAGAATTATTACAGCACGCATGAGTTTCAAAAGAACTTGCACACCCAGTATTTCAAACGATGGGTAAGTTCTTCGAAAGGTCATGTTTCGCGTGATGGCCAAATAATTCAACCCTCGCCGGAATGGCATGAAGACATGAAGTCAAGAAGGGAGCGAAATATCGCTGCGGCCGATGATCGGGGAGGCGAAATCTGGCATTTCGAAGGCCCGGTTCATCATGTGGTTTCAGATGGAACGCTCACTCCGGGCTTCAGGCACAGCAATGTGTATTGCCATGACAGGAGTAGTCTCAATTCATCTGTTCTCTATTGCGGCACCGAATCCGGTGGTCTTTACAAAACCTCAGATGCCGGGCAAAATTGGTCTTTCGTGACAAAAGAGTTGCTGATAGGCTCTGTGTCTGCAGTCCGCATTAAACCCTCGGATGATGAATTTGTGATTATGAGCGCTGCGAATGAATTGTGGCGAACTACAGATGGCGGGATCAATTGGGAAATTATTGGCCAGTCTTCTTTTGCCTCTCAGAATATTTCGGCCTGGGAAATTGCTTACCATCCCAACAACAATGATATAATCTTCGCTGCTACGAATCTCGGTTTTTTTCGCAGTGAAGATTCCGGGGACAACTGGACAGAAGTGCTTACGCAACGTTGTGAAACGATTGCCTTCAAACCAGGCAATCCAGATGTAGTTTATACCATACAATATGAGCCGACGCTTGAATATTCACGATTTTACAGGAGTTCGGATGGTGGAATAACTTTCGAAATGGAGGACACTGGTTGGTTTGACAGCAGCCTGGGTGATATTAAAATCGAGGGTGGAAGGCTTGCCACTACAGAAGCGAATCCTGATCGCATCTATGCGTTGCTTGTGGGTTATCAGAATGAAGGTTCTGATGTCATCACCAATGGTTGGGTCGGTACATGGGTAAGCGACGATTCAGGCGAAACGTGGACAATGCCTCATGGTTTGATTGGTACGCCTTATACCGATGAGCATCCTAATCTCATGAATTTTACAGCCGATGATGGTGACTACACCCAAATTCATTACAACACCACTATGGTTGCATCGCAACTTGATCCGGATAAAATTTTGATTGGTGGGTTGAATTTGTGGATCAGCGAAGACGGAGCCGAAACTTATCAGGCATTGGGTGGCTATGTTGGTGATATGGATTATTTCCACGTTGACCAGCAAGAATTCCGTATTTATAAAACAGGACCTGATTCTGAAGAAATCTGGTTCAGTAACGATGGTGGTATCGGATTCTCAGATGATTTCATGGAAACACATGATAATCTGAACAGGGGCATATTAGCTGTGAACCTTTGGGGATACGATCAAGGCTGGAATGAAGATATGATGGTTGGCGGCCGATACCACAATGGCAATATGGCTTATTTCGAAAATTATCCTGAAGGAGAATTTCTTGCTTTGGGTGGAGGTGAAGCTGCGACAGGCTACGTGAAATATTCTGATGAGAACAAAACAATCTTCAGTGATATTGGTGGATATATCATACCTGAAGAATTGAATGAAGAGCCTGAATATTTTTCTCACGGAATGAATCCGAATGAAAGTTATTGGAACAATGGGAGTTCCAGAATCATGTTCGACAATGCCTATTTCAACATAGCCTGGTGCGGACGAGAAAACAAATTATACCGTTCCGAAAACGGTGGAGGATCATTTAGTCTGGTCCACACTTTCGGAACAAATATGGATCATGGTTTGTATTGGATGGAACAGAGCTATGCCGATCCTGAATATCTTTATATTCAGCAAGGCACCGGAAATTCAAGTAAATTGTGGAGGTCGACCGACCATGGGGAAACCTGGAGTGAAATTGAAATGCCATTCAATTTGCGCTACCTGTGTTTCTCTCTTTCAGGAGACAATCCCGAAGAACTTTGGTTGTCATATTATGATGGTCAGAATGGCAACAAAGTGTATCATACCGCTAACAGCGGTGATGATTGGGATAATCTTACCACCACACAATTGAACAATGAATCTGTCTGGGCCATTGCGCATCAATACGGCACCGATGGCGGCGTATACATTGCGCTTCAGAATGGGCTTGTTTATTACCGCAATAACTCTATGGCTGATTGGATGGATTATAGTTCCGGTCTGCCGGCAAGTTCTGAACCGTTGCGCATCGTTCCGTTTTATCGCGGTCAAAAGCTCAGACTTGCTACATGGAACTTGGGAGTTTGGGAAGCTCCATTGTATGAACCTAGTCAACTTATAGCAGACTTTTCTGCTGAGTTTTCATCCTTCTTCTGTCCGGGTGATTCTATACATTTTGTCAATCACAGTGTTTGCACTCCGGAAGCAACTTATAGCTGGTCGTTTCCCGGAGCGGTTCCGACAACAAGCACGGAACCATATCCAACTGTTGTGTACAATGAAGCGGGAACTTATGATGTTACACTTGTTGTTACGGATGGCAACGAAAGTCAGACTGTGACCAAGACAAGTTACATTTCTTCTCTTGAATCAAGCAACGAGGTAATAGCAGAAAATTTCGAAAGTGGAGGTATTCCATCCAACTGGATTTTACAAGGAGACGGTTCCTGGACTTTGGCTGAAACAAGCGCCTATGGTTCAGGAGAGTATTGCATGCGTTTTGATAACTATTATTATGATGCGCAAGGAGAGCGAGATGAAATTTGGCTGAGCAAAACGCAATATTCTTTACCTGTAATTGAGTTTGATGTTGCTTATGCTCAATACAATGACGGAGCGTATACTGACACGCTGGCAATCCTGTATTCAGTCGATTGTGGTGAGACCTGGACAGAGCTATTTGTGCAAGGTGGAGATGATCTGGCGACGGCCCCTGACAATACAAGCTACTTTGAACCTGATGCATCGCAATGGGAGTCGTATACGATAACCACAGATGCTTTGCCGGCCGGGGACATCATTTTCGCTTTTCAAAACCGGGGACATTATGGCAACGTCATTTATGTGGACAATATCAATATCAATGAAGCAGTGTCGGTGAAAGAACAAACCAATTCTGTAAACTGGAATCTATTTCCTAATCCTACCACTGATCTTGTAACATTGAGCGCCCGCGGTCTGGCACCCGGTAACGTAACTATCAGAATTTTTGATTCGACAGGTAAACTTTTGGATGAATTGGTTGTTTACTCCAATGGTGGCAGAATGCAGAAGACTTTCGATTTCGAAAGCCGGGCAAATGGAATCTACTTCGTTCAAATGTCTGATTCATTGGGTAAAGTTGATTCGAGGAAAATAGAAGTAAGCCACGCTAATTGAGTTTTGGTTAGTTTTGGTTTTGGAATGTTGAATTGGCCGGTCAGATTTTTATTTGGCCGGTTTTTTTATATGGAAGCGAAACAAAAAAATGCAATTGTCATTGGTGCCGGTGTTGCCGGCCTTGTAGCGGCTATTCGCCTCCGCATTAAAGGACTTCATGTGGAGGTTTTTGAAAGTAACGCTTATCCGGGTGGCAAATTATCGCAGATAATTCTTGGTGATTATCGCTTTGATGCCGGGCCATCTTTGTTCACGATGCCTCAATTTGTTGACGAGGTGTTTGAAGATGCAGGTAAAAATCCACGAGATTATTACAGCTATAAAAAGAAGGATGTTGTATGCAAATATTTCTACCCTGACGGTACAGAATTTACAGCTTTCAGTGATCGAAAGCTATATGTTAGAACAGTTTCAGAGGTCTTTGGCGAGGATATCGCTGTTATTCAAAATTATCTGGACCGCAGCGAGCTGAAGTATGATCTTACCTCGGATCTTTTTTTGAAGTCTTCCCTTCACCGTATTTCAACGTTTCTCAATTTAAAAACCGTCAAAGCGATTATCCACATGGGAAAGCTTGGGCTTTTCAGGTCGCTACACGATGAGAACAAGATATATTTTAAGAATAAGAAATTGATCCAGTTGTTCGACCGTTATGCTACTTACAACGGATCTTCAGCATATCTCACACCTGGTATAATGAGTATGATACCACATCTTGAGCAGCATTATGGTGCATTTATTCCGAGTGGTGGTATGATCGATATTACCAATGCACTCTTTCAACTTGCACAGGACCTCGGTGTAAAATTCAATTTTAACGCACATGTGAAACGCATAGTGGTGAGGGATAAAATGGTGGCCGGTGTAGAGACAGACCGGTTCCATTCGGCTGAAGTTGTGATAAGCAATATGGACATCGTACCAACTTACAGGAAACTTCTTGCGGACCAGAAATCGCCGAAAAAAACACTTGCACAGGAACGCTCGAGTTCGGCTGTCATTTTTTACTGGGGCATAAAAAGGTTCTTTCCTCAACTGGATTTGCACAACATATTTTTTGCGAAAAATTATCGCAGGGAATTCTATGAGATATTTGATCAGCATGGTATATCGGATGACATCACGGTGTATGTAAATATTTCTTCGAAGGACGTTGCTGGTGATGCACCTGAAGGTTGCGAAAATTGGTTTGTGATGGTGAATACTCCGGGAAATACAGGCCAGAATTGGGATGAGCTCGTTGCCTTGATTCGGGAACTGACAATCGCGAAACTTTCGAGGCAGCTTGGGTGCAATATTGCTGAATTGATCCAAGTTGAAGATATTCTTGATCCCAGAACTATAGAAAGCAGAACCAGTAGTTATCAGGGTTCCCTTTACGGAGCAGCAAGCAATGACCGCATGTCTGCGTTTTTTCGTCATCCTAACTTTTCATCTGAAATAGGAGGTTTGTTTTTCTGCGGCGGAAGTGTTCATCCGGGAGGTGGTATTCCTCTTTGTGTGCTATCGGGTAAAATTGCAGCTGATATGGTGAATACGATATGACCCATACTCCTGAAATACGCATTCGTTGGTCGGTCTTTCTGATATGGCTTTTTCATGTATCCGCTATTGTTGGGGTATTGGCTGGTTATGGTGATTGGTTTATTTCTCTGAGTCCGCTGAATCTGTTGTTGTGTGTGGGCCTTGTTGTTCTTTCAAATAGGCGACAAGAAAATTTCGCTTTGATCATTCCTTTTGCAATTGGAATGATCGCTGAAATTATCGGAGTTCAAACCGGTTTGTTGTTTGGTGATTATAGTTACGGCGAAATGTTGGGTTGGAAAATACTTGGTGTTCCGCTGATGATCGGTTTCAATTGGGCTTTGCTCGTTTATGCAACTGCAACGATTGCGGCTATCACAGGTGTCAATTTGCTCGTCAGAGCTTTTATCGGGGCAACGCTGATGGTATTGCTCGATTTAATCATGGAACCCGTGGCACCACGAATTGATTACTGGATTTTCGCTAATAATGAAGTGCCATTGAAGAACTACGTGCACTGGTTCGCAGTAGCTTTGATAGCGCATTTACTGTATCTGAAGTTTGGCGGAAAAAAGGACGGCATTCTCGGCTGGAATTTGTATCTGGCATTTTTCACGTTTTTCATAGTGCTATTATTCATCTGAAATGGAGAAATTCGATTACATCATAGCCGGAACAGGAGCAGCAGGATTACAACTTGCTTGGTTCATGAGTCGCGATGAGTGGTTTGATGATAAGCGTATTTTGCTGTTGGATCGTGACGAAAAAAACTCCAATGACCGCACATGGTGTTTTTGGGAACGTGGAGCTGGTGACTGGGACGCGGTTGTCAAAAGGTCATGGGACCATGTGTCATTTTCAGGTGAAAATTTTTCGAAGACTTTTGAACTTGATCAACACAAATACAAAATGATTCTCAGCGCTGATTTTTACGCTTACGTAAAATCAGCACTCGAGGGTAAAAAGAATTTTGAATTTATCAATGCGTCCGTCGAATCTTTCATTGAACAAAGCGATGAAATTGTGGTTCAAACTGATAAAGTTTCGTTTAAGGCAAGTAATGTTTTTTCCAGCATTCTGCGACCCGATGTGATTGAAAAGGCAAAACAGGATTTGTGGCTTTCACAGCATTTCAAGGGCTGGTTTATAAAATCAAAAACTCCTGTTTTCAATGAAAAGATTGCTGTGATGATGGA
The DNA here is from genome assembly GCA_040381475.1 of Crocinitomicaceae bacterium. GTDB lineage: Bacteria > Bacteroidota > Bacteroidia > Flavobacteriales_D > Sanyastnellaceae > JAIBBG01. Next base: position 128,435 of record JBEIHH010000001.1, read on the forward strand.
TTATTCTGTTGCTCAAAAGGGCAACACAAGATTCATGTATGTGCTACCATTTTCTCCTTATGAAGCGCTGGTGGAATACACGCTGTTTTCCGCTGATTTGTTGGAGGAAAAGGAGTATGAGGAGGAAATCAAACTATATCTCAAAGGCATTGGCTGTGATGATTTTGACATACTTGAAACCGAAAGGGGACAGATACCAATGACCATGCACCCATTCTGGAAAGCGAATACACCCCGCTTACTTAATATCGGTACTGCTGGTGGCTGGACCAAAGCGAGCTCGGGCTATACATTTTATTTTTCTTTGAAGAAGTCGAAAGCACTTTGTGAATTTTTGAAGACATCGAAGGATTTGACAAAATTTCACCGCACGAACAGATTCATGTTTTATGACCGGGTAATGTTGGATATGTTGGTGCGTCGCAATGATCTGGGTAAACAGTTTTTCACTTCAGTATATGCTCATCAACCCATAGCCAGGGTTTTAGATTTCTTAAATGAAGAAACCGGTATTTTGGACGAAGCTCGCATTATTTTGTTTTCTCAACCCCGCAGCGAATTGATACGCTCTGTTCGGAGAGTTTTGTTTTGATTGCATATTTAGTCGAGGAAGTAGGAGGAGCAATTAATTGTTTTTCGGTTTTGTTTGTTGCAAAAAATGCCGGTTGTATGTGCGTTTCAGATTAATTGTAATAGGCAGTAGCAAGTTGGTTATTTACTTTTGGCATAATAATTAGACGGTTTTACAAAAAATTATCCAATGAAGAATAATATTCTGTTTTTTCTCGCCGGTGCGCTGCTGTTTATTTCGTCATGCACCCGCGAGCCAAGTAGTTCTGTGGATCAGGATAAAATATTTGTGAAGTATGATTTGATTTATGACAAGAATGAAGATGAAACAACGGTTAGGGCTGAGTTTCGCTTCGGTGGTGCTTTTGGAACCAAGCTTGAATTGAGTTCGCCTGCTTCAGTAAAATTCAATGGATCTGCATTGCCTTTTAATTCGACACTGGCATACTATGAAGAGAAATTGCCAGGCCTGGTAAACTCAGGTACTTTTATTTATTCAGACGTCGATGGCAACACCTATAGCAATGCCACGGATACCATCAGATCTGTGGAATTCCCGTCTACCGACATTGTTGTCAATGGAGGAACCGATTATGTGATGCCTTTTATGGGTCAGACTATCGGTGGAAGTGATGTGGTGACATTGACTCTCTCAGAAAAGATTTTTGCTACATCAATCAGCGGTGCGAGTGCCATTACATTGGGTGGTGTCCAGACTGCAGAAATTAATGCCGGTCCGCATATCGGTTATATGTATCGCACGGTTACACAAACTCCGGTTCAGGTTACTTCTGAAGGAGGTACTATTTGGTTAACGCACAAAGCGATGAACAAAGCGATCACAGTAGAATGAGGATTTACATAGTTTCTATGTCAAGCCAAGACTCGGAGAATCAGTAGGTGATAATCCATTAGAGAATTATACTTTAGAAGAAATTTCGTATATGCCGGATTTATCATGAAAAAGGCTGTCATTCATGACAGCCTTTTTCAATTTGAATTGTTTTCATCACACATGAATTCCTTCTTCTTCCTTCAGTCGCATGATCTGCTCGAGAGCATCTGGAACTACATCACTGCAAATCGTAATGAATGATCCCGGAAGTGCACTGCGAATGGCATAATCAATGGCTTCTCTCTCGTTGGGAATTACTGTTACTTTTCTATCTTTAGAAATTTCATGAATTCCTTTCTTCATCAAATCAATGATTTCTTCTTCTGTTCTTCCTCTGAGGTTTTTGTCCTGACGTATCACCACTTCATCGAACATTCCGGCTGCTACTCTTCCAAGGTTCACGATGTCCTCATCACGCCTGTCCCCAACTCCGGCAATCACACCAACTTTTGGTGAAGCGTCAACTCGTCCGAGGAAGTCACCGATAGCCATAAAGCCATGCGTGTTGTGCGCATAATCCACCATCACAGTGAAGTTTTTGAAGTGAAACATATTCATGCGTCCGGGAGTTTGTGCCGGAGATGGTATAAAAGTTTCAAGCGCCATGCGCATGTCTTCGATTTTGTAGTTTCTGATAAAGCCTGCGAGAAGACATGGCAGCACATTCGCAACGTTGAAGGTTGCTTTGCCTCCATAAGTCAATGGGATATTCGCGGCTCTGTCTACGCGTATTTTCCACGTGCCTTTGCAAATGGTAACAAAACCATTTTCATATATCGCTGCCAATCCTCCTTCTTTGATGTGTTTCTGTATTGCCGGATTGTTCTCGTTGAGTGAGAAGTATGCGACCTTGCATTCAAGGTTTTTCGCCATGGCCAGTGTATACTGGTTATCTGCATTGAGAATGGCGTATCCGCTTGGCATCACGCTTTCCGGAACAACGCCTTTCACTCTTGCCAATTGTTCTAATGTATCAATGTCACCTAGTCCAAGATGATCTTCAGCTACGTTAGTTACTATGGCAATATCGCAACGATGAAAACCAAGTCCAGCGCGCAGGATTCCGCCTCGTGCGCATTCAAGCACTGCGAAATCAACTGTAGGATCTTTCAGAACGAACTCAGCACTGATAGGACCGGTGCAGTCGCCACGCATCATCAACTGGTTTTGAATGTACACCCCATCGGTTGTGGTATAACCCACTTTGTGTCCCATTGATTTTACAATGTGAGCCATCAGCCTCGTAGTGGTCGTCTTACCATTTGTTCCTGAAACAGCAATGATTGGAATACGTGCACTCGTGCCCGGTGGATACAACATGTCGATCACCGGCTCCGCGACGTTGCGCGGAAGACCTTCAGTTGGTTCGATGTGCATTCTGAAACCCGGTGCGGCATTTACTTCCAGAATAGCACCGCCATTTTCTTTCACAGGCGTGGATAAACTGTCGGCCATGATATCGATTCCACAGATATCGAGACCAACAATGCGCGCAATTCGTTCACACATGAAAATATTGTCGGGATGCACCATGTCTGTGACATCGGTTGCTGTTCCGCCTGTGCTCAAATTGGCTGTAGGTTTGAGAAAAACTTCTCTGTCTTTTTCAACTACTGATTCAAGGGTAAGTCCTTCCCGGGTGAGCATTTCCATGAGAAAGTCATCAATGGAAATTTGGGTGAGTACCTTTTCATGTCCGTAACCGCGACGAGGATCCTGATTGGTAATATCGATGAGTTCTTTGATGGTATGCTTACCATCACCTTTTACAGCCGCTGGTTTGCGTATGGCCGCTGCCACGAACTTGTAATTGATCACAAGCACCCGGTGATCCAGGCCTGTGATGAATCTTTCTACTATCACGCCTCTACCGTATTTTTTTGCTGCAGCAAGTCCAATGCAAGCTCCTTCCCAATCGGTGATATTGGTTGTGGCACCTTTACCATGATTTCCATCTACTGGTTTGGTGACAATCGGGTATTTGATTGAGTCAATGGCGTCTTTTAGTCCTTCTTCAGAATAAACAATACGTCCTTTGGGTACCGGAATTTCTGCTGCGCCCAGCAGGTTTTTTGTCTCTTCTTTGTCACACGCTATGTCCACGGCTATGCTGCCTGTGGTGCTTGCAATGGTCGCTCGGATACGGCGCTGATTTATACCATATCCCAATTGCACCAACGAATGACGGTTAAGTCTGATGTATGGAATTCCACGTGCTACTGCTTCATCTACAATACAGCCCGTTGAAGGACCGAGACGCTCGTCTTCACGAATTTCACGCAGTTGCTGAATATCTGCAGCGAGGTCATAATCGTTGCCATCGATGATCGCTTCTGCAATGCGAACAGACGCGCGCGCAGCGAAGATTCCGGCTTTTTCTTCCATGTAGCTGAAAACCACATTGTACACGCCTGATTTTGAGGTCTCACGGGTTCTTCCAAATCCGCACATCATACCTGCAAGGGTTTGCAATTCGAGTGCGATGTGTTCAATAACATGCCCCATCCAAGTGCCTTCATCAACGCGCTGAAAAAAACCACCCGGCTCACCAACCGAGCACCGATGCCCATGCATGCTGGGAAACATTTTTTCAAGTCGTTCGCGAAATCCATTGATTTTATTGGTTGGGCGCTGTTCCATATCCTCCAGGTCGAGTCGCATTTGGATGAGCTTATGTCGGCGAATGCTCCAATAGTTGGGGCCTTTCATCACTTTGATGTCGAGAATTTTCATAATTGTTTTGACAATCGATTTGGAATAAAAGTAATGATCAATGATACGAATAATTGGCATAATCTCAAGAATTGGTTCAGTTTTGGCTTCTGGTTTGATAAATTTCGTTCTGGTCGTTTACATTTGCGCCCCAATAATTCAAACGTTCAATTGGAAAAACCTAAGGGCAAATTAATCTCCATCGGCGGAGCAGAAGACAAAGGCACGGAAAGCGAAGGTCATTACAATCAGCACAGCAATCTCAACTTTTTTGAACTCGGAATTCTGAAGCGTGTTGTGCACGTGATGGACGGTGTTGATTCACACATTGAGGTTATTACTACCGCAAGCAGCATTCCTCATGAAGTTGGTGAAAATTATCTAACTGCTTTCGGAAGAATCGGATGTAAGAATGTTCATGTGATGAATATCCGAAACCGTGATGATGCCAAACGATTGGATCTTCTGGATCGTATCAGGTCCTGTCAGGGCGTGATGTTCAGTGGAGGCGACCAATTGAGGTTAACAACCATTTTCGGCGGAACTGAGTTCCTTGATGTTTTGCAAGAACGTTACCATCATGGCCTGGTGATCGCAGGCACTTCTGCAGGCGCCATGGCGATGAGTAATACTATGATTTATCAGGGGAAAAGCGATCTTGCTCACTTGAAGGGCGAAGTTAAAATTACCACCGGGTTGGCTTTCATCAACAATGTGATCATCGATTCACACTTCGATAAACGCGGTAGATTTAATCGATTGGCGCAGGCTGTGGCGAGCAATCCATCATGTGCAGGTATCGGACTTGGAGAAGATACGGGCGTGATTGTAACCAATGGCAATCATCTTGAAGTCATTGGCAGCGGCGCAGTGGTTGTTGTCGATGGCAAAGACATACATCACAGCAACATTACGGATGTGAATATTGGAACTCCGATATCAGTTGAAAATTTGCGTGTAAATATTCTTGTTCACGGTAATTCTTATCTGGTTAAAGAAAGATTGTTTGTGCCAGGCGCAGCAGTTTCTCAAACCGAGGATTGAGATTATTCGCGGTAGATTCTGATTTCGGAATTGCTGTTTGATTTCATCCAGCCTCTGTACATGCCTTCCGAATTGAAAGGTAGACAGATATTGCCTTTGGTATCGATTGCAACGAGTCCTCCTTCGCCGCCGAATTTCACGAGTTTTTCGTTGACTACGATTTTGCAGGCTTCTTCAAGCGACAATTGTTTGTATTCCATCAGGCAAGAAATGTCGTAAGCCACTACTGCGCGCAAAAAGAATTCGCCATGACCAGTGCATGAAATAGCGCAGGTCTTGTTGTTGGCATACGTACCAGAACCAATCACGGGAGAGTCGCCAACACGCCCCCATTTTTTGTTGGTCATACCGCCCGTACTGGTTGCGGCGGCAAGATTGCCATGTTGATCAAGCGCCACAGCACCGACGGTTCCCATTTTTTTTCCTTCGCTGTGGTCGAGTTGCACGACATCGTTTTCGCGGGCCTCTTTCCACTGGTTGTATCTGAAATCATCGTGGAAATATTTTTCATCTTCAAAGAGAACGTTATTAAGTCGGGCGAAATCTTCAGCGCCATCGCGGCAAAGCATGACATGTTCACTTTTTTCCATGATGGTTCTGGCCAGTACAATCGGGTTTCTTACACCGCGCACACCGGCGCAGGCGCCTGCTTCGAGCGTATCACCGCGCATGATGCTTGCATCCATTTCGTGCGTGCCCTCGTGGGTGAAAACACTGCCTTTGCCGGCATTGAACAAGGGACAGTTTTCCAGCGAAATAACTGCAGCATGAACTGCATCTAAGGCTAATCCCCCTGAGTTGAGGACGTCGTTTCCTGCCTTTAGAGCTTCTTCAAGACCTGCTTTGTAGCCCTTTTCTTTTTCCGGTGTCATCATGGAAGGCCTGATTGTGCCTGCCCCGCCATGAACGGCAATGCCAAACTCTGAATTCATTATTAATGATCTGTATTAGACGACACAAAACTCGGTCATTTTATGCACTATGCCTTAAGATTTGTTCCCTTTTACCGATATGGCCTGAGTCTGGTAATCATAGGTTACTCATTTGTTTTGTTTGCATCTGTATAAAGTACATTGCATTTCGTCCTTTCGAAATTAACTTGCGCCCGCGCGGCAGGGATGATTATACACCTGTCAGTAATCATCTGAATTATGAAAATCAGTTACAACTGGCTTCGCCAATATATCAACACAAGTCTCACATCCAATGAGGTCGCTGAATTGCTCACTGCCTCCGGTCTTGAGGTGGAATCGGTGGAGCAGGTGGAAGCCGTGAAAGGTGGACTCAAAGGCGTGGTGATTGGTGAAGTGCTGGAATGTGAAAAACATCCTGATGCTGACCGTTTGCGGCTCACAAAAGTCGATGTCGGTACAGGTGAACCACTTCAGATTGTTTGTGGAGCGCCCAATGTAGCCAAAGGCCAAAAGGTTCTTGTAGCCACTATCGGTACCAAACTTTTTCCTTCAGAAGGAGAACCACTGGTGATCAAAAAAGGCAAGATCAGAGGTCAGGAATCGAACGGTATGATCTGCGCTGAAGATGAGCTCGGAATCGGAAAGAGCCATGATGGAATTCTGGTGCTTGATGCTTCTGCCCGGGTTGGCGCTGACGCCGCAAGTTGGCTAGGCCTGAGCAATGATGAATGTCTTGAAATAGGATTGACTCCAAACAGAACGGATGCGTTTTCTCATGTTGGAGTAGCGCGTGATCTCTACGCAGTGATGCGCAATATGAAAGGCATCAAATCGGATGCCGCTGTTCTTCAATATCCGGATACAACAAACTTCAAATCCGGCGCCAGTGGTGAAGCAGTTAAAGTACTGGTGAAGCATCACCAAGCGGCACCACGTTATGCCGGTATAACCATCAACGGTGTTCTGGTGGGAGAATCGCCCAAGTGGCTCAAAGATCGCTTGCTGTCGATTGGTCTGCGTCCGATTAACAATGTGGTGGATGTTACCAATTTCGTGCAGCATGAGTTGGGTCAGCCATTGCACGCTTTCGACGTTGCCAAAATGGAAGGCAGGGAAATTCATGTGCGGCTCGCGCATGCAGGCGAAAAATTCACCACACTCGATGGTATTGAAAGAACTTTACAAGCAGACGACCTCGTTATAGCAGACCGTTCGAAACCAGCTTGTATTGCCGGGGTTTTTGGTGGTGCTGATAGTGGCGTAACAGAAAAAACCACAGAAATATTTCTGGAAAGCGCATACTTTCATCCGGTGTATGTCAGAAAAACTGCGAAAAGATTGGGCCTGCACACGGACGCGAGTTTCCGCTTTGAAAGAGGCTGTGACCCAAATCAGGTGATTGTTGCGCTCAAGCGTGCCGCTCTTCTGATTGCGGAATTGGCCGGAGGGAAAGTGGTAGGGGATATCGTGGATGAGTATCCGGAAAAAGTACAGCCATCTTCAGTTTCTTTTTCCTGGAGCCGCTGTGCATCGCTCATCGGAAAGGACCTTGGCAAGGAAACGATCAAATCGATTTTGCATGATTTGGAGATTGAAATTATATCAGAAGACGACGATGGACTGCAGCTTTCTGTGCCGCTTTATCGCTCTGATGTGAAAAGAGAAGCCGATGTGGTGGAGGAAATTTTGCGTATTTATGGATACGACAATATTGAATTTCCGAAAGGTCTGAAGTCTTCATTGTCATACGCTCCCAAGCCCGACCCTGAGAAAAACAGAAATGTTATTTCGCATATGCTGTCTTCTTCAGGATTCATGGAGATGATGTCGATGAGCTTGACACGCCAATCGTATCTCGGGTTTGATCAAACTCAGGAGTCTTCAGTGGTTGAGTTACTGAATCCATTGAGCAGTGATCTCGGCGTGTTGCGACAGACGCTGCTATACGGCGGTTTGGAAGCCATAGCACTCAATCAGAATCATCGCAATCCCGATTTACGGATGTATGAATTTGGCAAAGTATATCACTCCATTGAAGGGAAGTTTAAGGAGGAGTATCGTTTGGCGATTTTTATCACAGGCAGAAGATTTCCTGAGTCGTGGAACAATGCAAATGACCTTGTTTCTTTTGCTGATGTAAGAGCCGTTGCAGATAAAATCTTTGCGGCAGCAGGCATAGATAAAATACAGTTTTCCTCAAATGAATCCGCACTGTTTCATGAATCTGTGGCATGTGGTTCTGGTAAAAGTTCTTTAGGTATAATTGGTGACGTGCATAATTTTCTTTTGAAGAAGTTTGACATCAAACAACCTGTTTTCTATGCTGAATTCAGCTGGGATGCGATGATGAAACTTTGGCCCAAATCGAAGGTGCAGTACAAAGAGCCTGAGAAGTTTCCGGCTGTGCGTCGTGATCTTTCATTGTTGGTCGATAAATCTGTGATGTACGGAGATATTGAAAAGGTAGCATTCGAGTCTGAGCGCAAGCTTTTGCGCGGAGTAAATCTCTTCGATGTGTACGAAGGAAAAAATCTTGATCATGACAAAAAATCTTATGCCGTGAGTTTCATCCTTCAGGAACCTACAAAGACGCTGACAGATCAAATAGTGGATGCTGCCATGGGAAGAATTCTCAAGCAGCTTCAGGAAAAATTGGGCGCAATGCTGAGAGGATAAATCTCTTCATTTTCCGTTGTTGTGGTTATCTACCTATGATTACGTAGTTACCGCTGTCAAAAAGCACTTTGGCATTTTTCCATTGAGGAGCGAGGTACTTGGGCAAGAAGAGAATATCTGCTTTTGATTTCGGAAAGTAATCTTCATCCGACAATATGCAGTTGTGACCTGAGAAAAGTCTCACGACTGTGGGTTTTTCGCATCCTACGATCACAGCTGATGATTGTGTTTTAATCCAGTCAAAGCAAATTTTTACTTCATCCGTAAGGCATTCATTGCTTATTTGTGACCAATACCTTGAAGTGCGGGGCAGATCATTTGAAATTGTCCAAATCATCCACAGTGAAAGGCACAGAACGGACAAGTTTTGATGCACATGCACTCTCTCAAGTAAGAATTCCAAACCTTTGAGAACGAACCACAGCATGAACGGTATGACCGGAAATAAAAAGCGAATGCCTTGAAAGTGTGGCCAAATTAAAATGATGCTGAGATATGTCGCTGAAAATGCGATCCAATGCAGATGAGATTTGCGATACGCATAGCATCCAATCAGCCAGAGTACGAGCACTGCAGTCATGCCGACTTCATGGATGCAGAAATACTCTTTCAGCATATTAAAATTATCTTGCAGGTTTGTTGCAACGACATTCCACGACATTCTGTCCAACAATTTTTGTCGGTGATTTGCGCCTCCATCCGGCAGCAATTCATGTAAGAGAATATATCCGATAATAACCACGATCCAGAACATAGCAAATGAATACGACTTGCCTTTGGCTTTGGTTTGTCTGTGTTTGATCCATTGAAAAACAAACAATGAAGGAATGAGCGCAATACCTGCGTCCCTGGTGAACATGGCCAAAAGCACAACGATGCCGGTGAGCAGATGACCGATCCAGTTTTTGTTCCTTTCAGACATGTAAAAGGCCAACATAGTGAAAAGTAAAAAGGGCAAGTCTGACAGCACTTGATCTGTGAATGTAACCCAAGCTGAATGAAAGGCCATCATCGAAAGAAGAATTCCTGCAGCCGCAGGAGAAGTTTTGTTGTTCAGAAAAAGTTTCCAGCAGATGAAAAGGCCAAGCAGAAAACAGCATGCACAAAGCCATTTCATGAGCACCAAATTTCTTCCTGAGATGAGTTCAATCGGGATAAGCATCGCAGGAAAAACCGGGGGATATAGATATGGACCCACGGCATATTGGGAATAATCCATGGAATATTTATTGAGCTCATAAAGCTCGCACAGCTCACCTTGCACGATGGCTTCAGATTGTTCAATGTACAATGCAAAGTCGCCTCCCCAGTTGTGACCTGGTTGTATGCATTTATAGCTGAGTAAGGCCGAAATGAATAGAGGAACAAGTAGCCAAATAATCCGGATGTTGAAAGACACATTCATCAGTAAACTGCCAGCAATAGTCTGAGATCTTTCCAATGAAGGTCGAACATGCTTGCGATGTATTCATTGGTATGGGTGCCATTGTACATGTATACGCCGTGTCTGAATCCTTCCTGATGTTTGGCCAGGTTTGTAATGCCGCCTTCGTCACCAATTGAAAGTAAAGTAGGGGCAAAGATGTTGCTCAGGGCATAGGACGCAGTGCGTGACACGCGAGACGCGATATTGGGTACACAATAGTGGATGACACCATGTTCTTTGAAAATCGGCCTGTCATGGGTAGTGGTTTTGGATGTTTCAAAACATCCGCCCTGATCGATGCTGATATCAACGATCACACTGCCATATTTCATATTGCTCACCATGTCTTCAGTGACAACTACGGGAGTTCGACCGCTGAGGGTATGAATGGCGCCGATGGCCACATCAGCGGTGTCGAGTGCATTGCGCAATTCGGAGGGTTGAATGGTGCTTGTCCATAATCGCGTGCCGACATCATTTTGCAATCGGCGCAATTTGTAGATGCTGTTGTCAAATATTTTCACACTGGCGCCGAGTCCGAGTGCTGCTCTTGCGGCAAATTCAGCAACTGTACCTGCACCAAGAATCACAACTTCCGTTGGCTTGACACCGGAAATCCCTCCAAACATGAGACCTTGACCACCATGAGAATGGCTTAGGTATTCTGCAGCTATCAATACCGCTGTATTTCCGGCAATTTCTCCCATAGCCCGAACCACCGGGTAAATATTCGTTTCGTCTTTGATGTAATCCCATGCAATGGCGGTCATTTTTTTCGCTGCGAGAGCATGAAATGTAGCTGCCTTCTGGACCGGGAGATGCACTGCGGATACCAATGTTTGCCTGCCTGGCATCATTTCTATTTCTTCCAGACTTGGGGGAGCAACTTTCAGAATGATCTCGCTTTTGAAAGTGTCTTCCGGGCTATAAACTATTCGCGCGCCGGCTTCACTGTAATCGTGATCCTGAAAATTCGATTCTTTGCCGGCGTTGGTTTCAACCACCACATCGTGTCCGTTGTTGACTAGCAGGGCCACACTTTCCGGAACCAATGCCACTCGTCTTTCCTGAAAAGAAGTTTCTCTTGGTATTCCTATAGTAAGTCTGGAATGACGTTTCTGCACAGCTACCAGTTCTTCCTGAGGCATCAATGCAGCTTCTTTCGCCAATGCCCTGAGGGCTTCTTTTTTGCTATCCATAAGGTTTTGGAAAAAACGAGTTCCGAAGATAGGAATTCCTGCCGCAGTTTGAACTTTTTAGCCTGTTTAGTTTTGCAATTGTCATGTTGAAATGAATCTTGCAGGGGATTGGTTTGCTTTTTTCTATTTTTACCCCGGAAAAAAACAAACCTCATTCAGATCATGGCGAATCACGATCCAAACCACTCTTCAAAAGAAAGAACAATTCTCTGGACAATTATTGTTGCGTCACTTGGTGTTGCGCTTCTGTTTATGAAAGCCAACGACAGTATTCAGGGTCCAAGGGAAAGTCTGAATGCAGATGCCGGTTTGGGTAAAACTGTTAAAAAGGAGATGCCTGCTCATGAAGCACCTATGCACTCACCTTCTGACACTACTCATCAGGATACCACGCACACGGGTGCTGCACATGAGGCTCCGGCCCATTGATCAATAGGCAATCTTTCTTTGTCCTTTCATTTCTGTAATGTGGATTTTGCTTGCATGAGCAGGCAGAAGTTCAGCGATTACACCAGGCCACTCTATAAATACGTATCCATTCTGGTATAAATATTCCTCGATGCCGATGTCAAGTGCTTCTTCGAAGTTCTTCAACCGGTATAGATCAAGATGATACATATGCAATCCAGCTGGTGTTTTATACTGATTGACTAGTGAAAACGTCGGACTTCCGGCAAATTCTAGCCCAAACTGCTTGCAGATAGCATGCACGAAAGTAGTCTTGCCGGCACCCATTTCCCCTTGAATTCCGAATATGCCACCATCAGGAAATGATTTTAGGAAATCTGCGGCAATTTGATCCAGATCTTCAAGGTTTTCAGCCGTTTGTATATGCACTGGTTCTTTCATTCAGGCGCAAAGTTGCGCACAAAGCGTTGTTTCATATCATCTGAACCAGGAATTCTTTTATTGCAGAAGCTTTAAATATCAAGGGTAGCATAATTTTGCGACATGCAACCTCAAGTGAAGATTGTTGAATGTCCCCGCGATGCCATGCAGGGAATACATGAGTGGATACCTACAGAATCAAAGCTGCGGTACTTGAGGTATTTGCTCAAAATGGGGTTCCATACCATTGATTTTGGCAGCTTTGTTTCGGAAAAGGCAGTGCCACAAATGAAGGACACTGCAGATGTGCTCAGTAGGCTTGATCTGGACAATGCCACATCCAGGTTGCTTGCTATTGTGGCCAATTTGCGCGGTGCAGAGACTGCCTGCAATTTTGATGAAATCCATTATCTGGGCTACCCTTTTTCAATTTCGGAAACATTTCAGATGCGCAACACGAACGCAACCATTGATCAGTCTCTTTTTCGCGTGGAAGAAATAGTTGAGTTGTGCAAAAAGTTCCACAAGGTACCTGTGATATACATTTCCATGGGTTTTGGAAATCCATATGGAGATCGATGGAGTCCTGAAATCGCCATCAGTTGGAGTGAGAAGCTGCATCATGACTTTGGCATAAATATTCTTGCTTTGAGCGACACGATCGGTGCCGGAAATCCTGAAACCATCGCCAATCTGTTCAGGTCATTGATTCCTGCGTTACCCGGTGTTGAATTTGGGGCACATTTACATACTGTTCCGGAGCGCTATCGCGAAAAGGTGGAAGCTGCATATAGCGCAGGTTGTCGCAGGTTTGATGGCGCAATCAAAGGCTTCGGAGGCTGCCCCATGGCGGAGGACAAACTCACAGGTAATATGCCTACCGAATCGATGCTCTATTATTTTGATGAAATGGGTATAGACACAGGAGTGAATCTTTCACTATTACCCGGTGCTTTGCAAATGGCGGAGGAAACTTTCCCTCGTGAGGCCTAATTCAGATTGTGTGTGAATACACCAAATCCCCAATCAGGATTGGTAATCAGCATATTTTCGAATTTCTGAATGTTGATGCGGATTCTGCATCGACGTATATTATAGGATGGTTTCTTTTTCATGAATTCCAGTTAGGTAGAGAGTTTGAACGGAATGATGAAAAGAAAGGTTACACCTATTTGGTGCGTCAGAATTATAAAGGATTTGCGAGAAGCTGGGAATTTCAAACCGCATGGCTGATCATCTTTTCAACCCTGCTTTTCCATGCTTTTTTGTCGTCAACCACAAAGTTTTCCATTTGACCATCACTCAGAAGGATCGCCATTCCATTTGGATTCATGAAAAGAGTTTTGAAGTATTCAACTCCTCTGATAAGATGAAGGTTAATGTCGATAAGATGTTGGTGTTGATTGGCCGCAGACGAAATGAAAATAAGTCGCTGATCAGTCAGAAATAAATTTCCACCAACTGCCACGTACTTGTGGAAATAGCTTGCCCCTTCTTCGAAAAGCAATTTTTCGTTTTGCCTGAGCCAATCTGTTTTCATCGACATAGGATTCCTTGTAAAACTGCTGAGGCATACAATTGGTTCAGATTCGAACAAACCAATTCTCAACAAGGGACGCGAAGATAATTTTCTTTTTATGATGGAATTTGTTCAGTTTTGCGCATTCTTGCATTCAAAACATGAAAAGAATTATACTTACAGGGGCTTCAAGCGGTATTGGAAAAGCAACAGCCTCTCTGCTTATTGCTCAGGGAAATAGGGTTTGTCTGCTTTCCCGGTCTATCGGCATGGAGCACCGGGACAGTGGGCGTGAGATCGCTATGAGATGTGATGTGCGGGATTACGCATCTGTTCAAAGTGTTTCCGACCGGCTCAAAAAAGAGTGGGGTGGCGTAGATGTGTTGATCAACAATGCCGGACTGGGTTATTTTGACAGTGTTCTGAATGGCAAAATAGAAGAGTGGCACAATATGTTCGACACGAATGTGAAGGGGCTTCTAAATTGTATTCATGCCTTTTTGCCTGATCTCATAAGTTCGGGCGGACATATCCTCAACATCGGTTCAGTTGCTTCACACCAGGTTTTTCCCAATTCTGGGGTTTATTGTGCCACGAAACATGCTGTTTTTGCCATCAGTGAGGCTATAAGATTAGAGTTGCCGGACAAAGTGCGAGTAACAACAATAAGTCCTGGCTCCGTGAACACGCCGTTTATTAGATCAACTTCCAATGAAGAGATGCTGAAGCAATACAAAGATTATTTTGCGGCAGGACTTTCTCCCGAGGCTGTGGCTCAGCAGATTTTACATGCTATAAATGCTCCGGAGGAATCTGTGATCACGGAGATTATCATCCGGCCAAACAGAAGAATGAAGTGATTACTCCGATTTCATGTATTCTCCGAATTTCGCTTTGAATTTGTCGAGCTTCGGACGGATAACGGCTCTACAGTATGGCTGTTCACCATGAAGGTTGTAGTAATCATCGTGATAATCCTCAGCTCGGTAGAATGAGCTGTAGGCGCTGACTTCTGTTACTATAGGGTCTTCCCAGTTGCCGCTTTCATTACCGGCTTTGATAGCCAGTTCTGCCAATTCCTTTTGTTTGTCGTTGTGGTAGAATACTGCGGATCGGTATTGTGTGCCTACATCAGCTCCCTGACGGTTGAGTGTAGTGGGGTCGTGCGTACCTAAAAATATTTCGAGCAACTGTGCAAAAGAAACCACCCGCGGATCGAACTCGACCTGACATACTTCGGCGTGACCTGTTGTTCCATTGCATACCTCTTTGTAAGATGGGTTTTTGATATGTCCTCCGCTATAGCCGCTTTGAACTTTGACCACGCCTTTTACTTGTTGGAATACCGCTTCAACGCACCAAAAACATCCGGCGCCGAAAGTGGCAGTTTCTATTGAATCTGAGGTAGTGCTGTCGTTGATCATTTTACTGAATTCAAATTTTCCTTTTTCTGTTTGCGCTGAATTTCCAGTGCAGGAAATCAAAGCAAGGATACTGAGTATTGATGTGAACATCTTATTCATCTGTATGGAAACAACTCTGTTGTGAAGTGGTTCATCCACCACCATTCCGCGCATTAATCTGCGCAAATCCGCGTTTAAACCTGCGAGAATCTGCGTTTAAATCTGCGAGAATCTGCCTGAAAATCCGCAAATCCCCTTGAAAACCCACAAATCCCCGTGAACATCCACGAAATCCCCTTGAAAATCCCAACCACACTGATTTCCGCATACTCCAACGACCAATCATCTTCGAATGAGGAATGCTATTGTCATCTGTTGTCAACCTCAAAAAAAATTGGATAACTCTGGCCCATCCGGAAAAATGCGCCGGAACATTTATTGCAACAACATTTTGATTCAAAGCAAAAAGAAATGTGTTTAAGTTATTCCATGAAATTCCCGCATGAAATATGAAGCGGATGCTACGAACGAATATTTTATGCTTTTTATCCGGGTTCGACATAATGAAGAGATGCGCAGTTTTGCACGCATGAAAACAAATGACATTACATTCTCCATTCGCCGGGCCGCCTTCAAAGTTCATAGTACGTTGGGTCCGGGACTTCTCGAATCCATTTATGAATCTGCCCTTGCACATGAACTTGTGATGGCTGGTCATGGCGTGAAAACGCAATGTCCGGTTGCTGTTGTGTATGATGGGGTAAAACTTGACAGGGCTTTTCGAATAGATATCCTGGTGGATGATTGTGTCGTGGTGGAAATAAAATCTGTCGATTCTTTGCATGAAGTTTATTTCAAACAACTGCTTTCATACATAAAACTTTCGGATATGAGAATTGGTTTACTGATAAATTTTAATTGTGTATCATTGGTAGATCGTAAATCGATTTTTAGAATAGTCAATAATCTCTGATGATGGCGGGTAGTTGAGTGATGGGTGCTTTTTTCTTTCGAATGTGTGGGTTTCACAAAGATTTGCGCGGATGCAGGAAAAGTAGATGGTCTGTTTTTGTGGGTTGTTTGCAATTGGATTCCGAATGGAGGAAATGACCCTATTCTCTTGAGTTGTTTTTCACGCGGATTTACGCAGATTTAAACGCAGATTTGCGCGGATGCAGGAAAAGTAGATGGTCTGTCAATGTGGGTTGTTTGCAATTGGATTCCGAATGGAGGAAATGACCCTATTCTCTTGAGTTGTTTTTCACGCAGATTTGCGCGGATTAAAACGCGGATTTGCGCGGATGCAGGGAGAGTAGATGGTCTGTTTTTGTGGGTTGTTTGCAATTGGATTCCGAATGGAGGAAATGACCCTATTCTTTTGAGTTGTTTTTCACGCGGATTTGCGCAGATTAAAACGCGGATTTGCGTGGATGCAGGGAGAGTGGATGGTCTGTCAATGTGGGTTGTTTGCAATTGGATTCCGAATGGAGGAAATGACCCTATTCTCTTGAGTTGTTTTTCACGCAGATTTGCGCGGATTAAAACG
>JBEIHH010000002.1:0-137949 GCA_040381475.1 Crocinitomicaceae bacterium
AAAATGGAAGCGCTCATCTACCATTTCAAAATCGTGATGGGTGAAACCGATGTGCCAAAAGGCGAGGTATATCATGCCGTAGAAGGCGGCAACGGAGAACTTGGATATTATCTCATCAGCGATGGAGGAAGAACACCAGACCGACTGCACATGAGAAGGCCATGCTTTATTTATTACCAGGCATATCCTTCGATGATTGAAGGCGGAATGTTAAGCGATGCCATTTTGACAATGAGCAGTATGAATGTAATCGCAGGCGAACTAGATGCCTGAGCAAAAAACAAAAGACAACGACACACCAACATGTCAGACCAAAAAGATTTTAAGTTTTCTGATGAAACCATGAGCACTGCTCAAAGGATCATCAAGCAATATCCCGAGGGGAAACACAAGAGTGCACTTATACCAATATTACACCTTGCACAAGCAGAATTCGACGGATGGCTCAGTCCGGGAGCAATGGACTATGTTGCATCAATTCTCAATCTTCAGCCGATTGAAGTGTATGAGGTTGCTTCATTTTATTCAATGTTCAATTTAAAGCCAGTTGGAAAGTGTGTCATCGAAGTTTGCCGCACCAGTTCATGCTGGCTTCTTGGCGCCGAGGATATCGTTCGACACATTGAAAAGAAGTTGCACATTCATGCAGGCGAAACAACCAAAGACGGCATGTTCACATTGAAAACTGTTGAATGTCTTGGTTCCTGTGGCACAGCTCCTATGTTGCAATGCGGTGGTGATTTTTACGAGAACCTTACTCTTGAGAAGGTCGACAATTTGCTCGATGCAATGAGAGCCGAAGGAAAAAGAAGAGTGTACACCAAAGATGATATGATCAAAATCTGATGGCAAAAAAATTACTACTAGAAAACGCTCATATCCCGGAGATCAATACACTTCGGGTTTACCGTCAGCATGGCGGATATCAATCGCTGGAGAAAGCCCTTCGGCAGATGACACCTGAACAGGTGGTGGAAGAAGTAAAAATCAGTGGACTCCGTGGTCGCGGAGGCGCCGGTTTTCCAACCGGTATGAAGTGGAGCTTCCTGGCCAAACCAGAAGGCGTGGCTCGCTACGTTGTCTGCAACGCTGACGAATCAGAGCCGGGTACTTTCAAAGACAGGTACCTCATGGAATATCTGCCTCACCTGTTGATTGAAGGAATGATTGCTTCCAGTTATGCTCTTGGAGCGCGCTCATCTTATATCTATATACGCGGTGAGTACTTTTATGTAGCAAGAATTCTTGAAGCTGCCATCGCCGAAGCCTACGATGCCGGCTTACTTGGTAAAAATATTTTTAACAGTGGATTTGATCACGACCTGTATGTACAGGTTGGTGCAGGAGCATATATATGTGGTGAAGAAACTGCGCTTCTGGAATCACTCGAAGGAAAAAGAGGTAATCCCCGGATCAAGCCACCATTCCCTGCTGTAGCAGGTTTGTATGGTTGCCCTACCGTGGTTAACAATGTTGAAACCATTGCTGCTGTTGTGCCGATCATCCGTGATGGCGGTGCAGCATACGCTGCTGTAGGTATTGGCAAAAGCACAGGTACTAAACTTATCTCAGCATCCGGACACCTTAATAAGCCGGGTGTATATGAAATTGAACTTGGTCTGCCAGTTGAAGAATTCATCTACTCTGATGAATACTGCGGTGGAATAAGAAATGGAAAAAAATTAAAGGCAGTGGTGGCAGGTGGATCCTCTGTTCCTATTCTTCCAGCGGAGTTGATTCTGAAAACTGCCAACGGTGAACCAAGACTGATGAGTTATGAAAGTCTTGCTGACGGCGGCTTCGCAACAGGTACAATGCTTGGATCGGGAGGCTTCATTGCCATGGATGAAGATTCGAGTATCGTGAAGAATCTTTGGAATTTTACCCGCTTCTATCATCATGAAAGTTGCGGGCAATGCTCGCCTTGCAGAGAAGGTACGGGATGGATGGAAAAAATTCTGCACAAAATTCTCGATGGAAACGGAACGCTGACTGATGTGGACTTGCTTTGGGATATACAGGCAAAAATTGAAGGGAAAACAATTTGCCCACTGGGTGATGCTGCTGCATGGCCGGTTGCAAGTGCAATTCGTCATTTCCGCAAGGAGTTCGAAGAATATGTGCGCAATGGTAAAAGTATCCGTGATGTGAAACACTATTACAGACTGAACAACCTGGCCGAAGCCTGAAATGAGAAACCTCCAGACCACAGCTATCATATTACTGATGACCGCATCAATGCAGGCGCAATGGTTTCCAACCGTTGAGCGCAAAGGGCATTTATTCGGTGGCTGGGGATGGAACAGAGCTGCATTCTCAGACAGCGATATTCATTTCAAAGGTGAAGGTTATGATTTCACCCTCATAGATGTCAAGGCCAAAGACCGCCAGACGCAATTCAAAGCTGAAACCTATTTCGGTATCAATACCATTACGATTCCACAAACCAATATGCGGTTCGGATATTTTGTTTCTGACAATATCAGCATCACCATTGGAGTAGATCACATGAAATATGTGATGCAGAATTATCAAACCGTTGAATTACAAGGCAGCATTGATGATAAAGACTATGCTTCGCTGGTTCAAGATGGTCAGATTATTCTTTCTCCATCATTTCTGACTTTAGAACATACCGATGGACTCAACTATGTGAATGCAGAAATTGAATATCATAGCGGTATCTGGAAACACAAAATTTTTCAGTTCAATGCTTTTGCAGGAGCAGGAATTGGTGCCATGTTGCCGAAGAGCAATGTCAAACTGATGGGATTTGAGCGCAATGATGAATTTCATCTTGCAGGTGCAGGTACCGATCTCAAAATCGGCGTTGAATTAATGATTGGAAAACACTTTTTCCTTCGATATGAAGGAAAAGCAGGATACATCAATATGCCTGATATACTCATTCGTAACAACGGAGGAGGAGATCGCGCTTCGCAGGACTTTTTCTTCGCCGCTATGGATGGAATGTTTGGATTTAATATTCCAACCCGGAGAAAGTCAGACACGATTGATGTGAAAAATTAAATGAAAGAATGAAATCACTTCAACTTAACTGCTGAAGTGACAACAAAATAAAACGATGGCAAAAGTTACTATTGACGGCATAACCATTGAAGTTCCGGATGGCACTACAATTCTGAATGCAGCCCGCATGATCGGTGGCGATATTGTTCCACCGGCCATGTGCTACTATTCGAAACTGAAAACAAGTGGCGGGTATTGCCGCACGTGCATAGTTAAAGTATCGAAGGGCAGCGAAAAAGATCCTCGTCCGATGCCCAAACCTGTGGCTTCTTGCAGAACCACGGTGATGGATGGAATGGAAGTACAGAATCTAACCGCACCCGACTTGCTCGAAGCTCGCGCAGGCGTGGTTGAATTCCTTTTGCTCAATCATCCGCTTGATTGTCCGGTGTGTGATCAGGCAGGCGAATGCGATTTGCAAAACCTTTCATATGAAAATGGAAAAGACAGCACACGTTATGAATTTCCTCGCAGGGAATTTGAGCGAATAGATATTGGTGATAAGGTGCAGTTGCATATGAACCGATGTATTCTGTGCTATCGCTGTGTAAAAACCGCTGATCAGATAACAGACGGCCGCGTTCATGGTGTGATCAACCGTGGCGAAGTTTCGGAGATTTCTACATATGTTCAGAATGTCATTGAGAATGACTTCTCAGGTAATGTGATTGATGTATGCCCCGTTGGTGCCCTGACCGACAAGACCTTCCGCTTTAAGAGCCGCGTTTGGTATACTAAACCGGTGGATGCCCACCGTGATTGTCAAAAGTGTTCCGGAAAAGTTCGTTTGTGGTACAAAGGTGAAGAGGTGCTGAGAGTGACCGGAAGAAAAGATCAATACGGTGAAGTTCAGGAATGGATTTGCAATGATTGCCGTTTTGAGCATAAAAAAACCAATGATTGGGTGATTGAAGGACCCTCTCACGTCGAACGTTCATCGGTTATTTCTGCGAATCACTATGAAAGTTTGAAAGCTTTGAAAGCCACAGTTGACCGACAGCGTAAAGCTATACCGCATGGCAACAAAGTGACTCTTGGTCATGGTGCTCTTGATCCAAATAATATTTAAACAATAAGCGAGATACCTGATATGGATTCAATGCTCATATATAAATTAGTCCTTTCTGTAATTGTATTCGCCATTTCACTTGGCATGGCAGCTTACATGACCTGGGGAGAAAGAAAGTTGGCAGCCATTCTTCAGGACCGTGTAGGGCCGGATCGTGCAGGACCATTTGGATTATTACAGCCAATCGCCGATGGCGTTAAAATGTTTATGAAGGAAGAAATGATTCCTTCCAAATCGAATAAGTGGTTATTCATTCTGGGACCATCCTTCTTCATGCTGACTGCGTGTATGACAGGTGCAGTCATACCTTGGGGAAGCGGAATCACAGTCGGCGATACCACTTATCCAATGCAAATAACCGATATCAACATCGGTCTTCTCTACCTTCTTGGTGTTGTGAGTATTGGTGTTTATGGTATCATGATCGGCGGTTGGGCATCCAACAACAAATACTCTCTTCTCGGAGCGCTGCGCGCCTCTTCACAGATGATATCATACGAAGTTGCCATGGGACTAGCGCTGATCGCTCTTGTGATGATGACAGGTACGTTGAGTCTTGGAGAAATTTCCAGACAACAGGATGCAGGCATAGCCAACGTGGTATATCAACCTCTTGGCTTCCTAATTTTTATCATTTGTGCTTTCGCCGAAACGAACAGAGCACCTTTCGATTTGCCGGAATGTGAATCTGAACTGGTTGGTGGATATCATACTGAATATTCATCCATGAAACTTGGCTTTTTCCTCTTTGCGGAATATGTCAATATGTTCATTAGCTCTGCTGTTATGGCCACCTTGTATTGGGGTGGTTACAACTTTCCATTCCAACATGAATTGGGACTTGAAGGCAACTGGCTTGCAATTGTGCAAACTCTTGTATTGTTCGGCAAAATCGGAATATTCATCTTCATCTTTATGTGGGTTCGCTGGACACTACCGCGATTCCGTTATGATCAACTGATGAACCTCGGTTGGAAAGTTTTGCTTCCGCTTTCGCTCGCAAATATTTTCCTGACAGGCATTGTAATGTACTTCATGGGTAAGCTGAATTAAGAAAAAGAAAAGAAGAAAATGTCATTAACAAACAGATCAAAAACAGTTACCGTCAGAGAATTAACGCTCTCGGAAAGATTATATCTGCCTGCAATCGTGAAAGGAATGATGATCACATTCAGTCATCTTTTCAAAAAAACTCCAACGGTGAGGTACCCTGATGTGAAGCGAGAGATTGCACCAGTATATCGCGGTCAGCATGTATTGAAGCGCGATGAAGCCGGTGCTGAACGCTGCACAGCTTGCGGTCTTTGCGCCGTGGCATGCCCGGCAGAAGCCATCACCATGGAATCCGCTGAACGCAAGAAGGGTGAAGAAAATCTTTATCGTGAAGAAAAATATGCGAGCATCTATGAAATCAATATGCTTAGATGCATCTTCTGCGGACTATGCGAAGATGCATGTCCCAAGGAGGCTATATTCTTAACGGACAGAATTGTACCATCTTCTTTCACTCGTGGTGAAGAGATATTTGGAAAAGAAATTCTTGTGGAAAGTGTCAACGACCCTGTTGACGTAACTAAAAGGCAAAGTCCTGAAGTGCTCGAATTCAAGAAGGATAAGAAACACTATCACAACAGGACTTTCAAAGACCAGAAACCACAAATCAAATCTCATCACTAAGCAAAAAAACTGAAGCCTACAAAACGAACCCAACTATGATTTCTGAATACGTATTCTGGTTTCTATCATTTGTCGCAGTCTTTAGTGCTGCAGGCATGATTTTTTCCAAAAACCCGGTTTACAGTGTGCTATCACTGATTGTTACTTTCTTCGCCATCGCAGGTCATTACTTTCTGCTGGGTGCTCAATTCCTTGCTGCTGTGCACATCATTGTTTATGCGGGAGCCATCATGGTGCTTTTCCTTTATGTCATCATGATGCTCAACCTCAATAAACTTGAAGAAGAGAAAAGAACCCTCTGGGCGAAATCGCTTAGTGTGGTTGCAGGTGGTATCCTGATGCTCGTGGTTGTTGCTGCTTTGCGCCGCACCGACGAACTACAGGCCGTTCAGTCTGCACCATATGACGGTGAGATAGGTACCACCCAAACACTCGGAAAAGTTTTATACAAAGAATTTCTATTACCATTTGAACTTGCCAGTGTGCTTTTCCTTGGAGCCATGGTAGGTGCAGTTTATCTCTCTAAAAAAGAACTCGCCTGATGCAACTCTTTCACAACATAACCATCAATCACTACCTCACACTCTCAGCAGTTCTGTTTGCTTTGGGATTGTTCGGTATACTTTACAGAAGAAATGCAATCATCATGTTCATGTGTGTTGAACTAATGCTGAATGCGGTGAATATCACGTTGGTGGCATTTTCCAAAATGTGGAATCAAACCGATGCGCAGGTTTTTGTATTCTTCATCATGGTCGTGGCAGCCGCTGAAGTTGCCGTTGGCCTTGCCATTCTGATGATGCTATACAGAAACATGCATACCACAGACACAACATTTCTTGATAAACTCAAATTCTGATCACGGATATGGAAAAACTTGTTACGCTCATTCCTCTGTTTCCGCTTGCGGGATTTTTGTATATCACCTTCTTCGGCAAAGGATTCGGTAAAAACTTTATTGGAAGCCTTGGTGCAGGAGCGATTTTTCTCTCTTTCATCGTTTCCGTTTTGGTTTTTTCAACGCAAATGCATGGCGCCCATCCGACGGTTGTCAAAGTATTCGACTGGATTACTGCCGGATCATTTAATATTGATTTTGCATTCCTCGTCGACCCGCTATCATCGATTTACCTGCTTTTCATCACCGGGGTCGGATTCCTGATTCATGTTTACAGTATTGGTTACATGCATGACGATGAAGGATTCAACCGATTCATTGCTTACCTGAACCTCTTCGTATTCTTTATGTTGATTCTGGTACTTGGCGACAGCTATGTTACCATGTTCGTAGGTTGGGAAGGTGTTGGACTTTGTTCATTCATGCTGATTGGATTCTGGTACAAAGACATGAAGAATAATGAAGCTGCGAAAAAAGCATTCATTGTCAATCGCATTGGCGACCTCGGTCTCATCCTTGGAATGTGTCTTCTGTTTGCATATTCAGGAACATTGAGTTTTGACGAACTGTTCATCACTGGTAATGATATTTCAGGAATTCCCGGAGCGGTTGCCACAACTATCGGCATCCTGCTATTCATAGGCGCAATGGGCAAAAGCGCACAGATTCCACTCCACACCTGGTTACCCGACGCCATGGCCGGACCTACTCCTGTTTCAGCACTCATCCATGCTGCAACGATGGTAACAGCCGGTATTTATATGGTTGCGCGAAGCAGTAATCTGTATGCTATGAGTGAAATTGCAGGTGATGTTATTGTGTGGGCTGGAATACTCACTTCACTGATGGGAGCAACAATTGCACTCACACAAAATGACATCAAAAAGGTACTCGCCTATTCTACCGTATCGCAATTGGGATTGATGTTTGTCGCGCTTGGTCTGGGTGCTTATAGCACTGCAGTGTTCCATGTGATTACTCATGCATTCTTCAAAGCACTGCTCTTTCTTGGTTCAGGTTCAGTTATACATGGAATGGGAGGTGAACAGGATATCCGCAGAATGGGCGGTCTGAAAAAATGGATGCCTATAACGCATGCAACTTTCCTAATCGGAACAATTGCCATTGCGGGAATTTTTCCTTTTGCGGGCTTCTTCTCCAAAGACCAGATTGTTGCAGTTGCGTTTGAAGAAAATAAAATCATGTTTGTGTTGTCGCTTGTTGTAAGCGCCTGCACAGCCTTCTATATGTTCAGATTGTACTTTCTTACATTCCATGGCAAGTTCAGAGGCACTCATGATCAGGAGCATCATTTGCACGAATCCCCCAAGGTGATGACCATCCCATTGATAGTGCTAGCAGTGCTCTCAGTGGTGGGTGGTTTTATAGGCCTGCCTCACGCGGTGGGCGAAAACATGGGCATGCACTGGCACTGGCTTGATCATTATCTAGATGGAACTCTGGTAATGCCTGCATTGCATATGGATCTTGGTACTGAAATTCTGCTGATGGGCCTTGCAACGTTGGTGGCAGTAGGTGCCATTTTCTATGCCTGGCTAATCTACAAAAAACGAGGAGAGTTGGCGCTGGAAGACAAAGAGATCGAATCAGGAGCACATACATTGTTGCTCAATAAATACTGGTTTGATGAACTCTATGAAAAAATCATCCGCAAACCGGTGGATGCCGTAAGCAGTTTCTTCGGTAAATCAGTTGAACCTCACCTCATCGACGGGCTGGTAGAAGGCACCGGATCAGCCACAGAAGCTACAGGTAACAAATTGCGATTGCTACAAAGTGGTAGTCTCTTTATGTATATCCTCATATTCACCATCGGGCTCATAGCACTTCTCATTTTCATCTGACACAACTATGCTGACATTACTTTTAATAGCTATACCCCTTTTTATGGCCTTCGCCATTTTCCTGATGGGGGCTAAATCTGCCCGCCAACTGGCACTTATCGCGGGTATTGCTCAATTGCTGGTAACCATCGGAGCTATCGCCGTTCATCACGAGGGTGATTCATCCGGATTGCTTTCATTTAATCAACAATGGATCGGACCTCTTGGAATGTCATTCGCCTTTTCTCTTGACGGAATCAGTCTTGTTATGGTACTTCTGACATCATTGATGTTGCCTTTGATCGTCTACGCATCATACAACAGAGATTATAAGAACACACATATCTTCTATGGCCTCATGCTACTTATGGTAGCATCGATGACGGGTGCTTTCACTACTTCAGACGGAATGCTGTTTTACATCTTCTATGAATTCGCTCTTATTCCTGTTTACTTCATGATACTGATATGGAGCGACGCTGAGAATAAAGGAAAGACAACTCTGAAATTTTTCATCTATACACTTTTTGGTAGTTTGTTCATGCTCATTTCGCTGCTTTATGTATATCAAATCAGTGGATCTTTTGCTATTGCAGATCTATACGAGGCAGGCAGATCAATGAGTTCAACCGAACAAGGTTGGGTTTTTGCAGGATTTTTCATTGCGTTTGCAGTAAAAATTCCTGTCTTTCCATTTCACTCCTGGCAGCCTGCCACCTATGCTGCAGCTCCAACTGCAGCTACTATGCTACTCGCTGGAATCATGCTCAAAATGGCCAGCTATGGTCTTATCCGTCTGGTAGTGCCGATGTTACCCGATGGCATCGCTGAATATGGATTCTGGGCATTGCTGCTTTCCGCGATCAGTGTCATCTATGCATCTGCTCTGGCCATTGTTCAGAAAAAATACAAAGCACTCATTGCATGGTCATCCATTGCTCACCTCGGGGTACTGGCAGCCGGTATTCTTTCAGGCAATGCGCAAGGAGTTCAGGGCGGTGTGATGGAGATGCTTTCGCACGGTATCCTGACCATCGGTTTATTCTTCGTTTATGACATTATAGAAACGAGAATGAAGCATGATGATATGTCGAAAATGGGAGGTATAAGGGACGTGAATCCATTGTTTGCATTCATGTTTTTCGCTATCGTAATGGGATCCGTTGCGCTGCCCATGACAAGTGGCTTCGTTGGAGAATTCCTGCTGCTGCTTGGTCTTTATCAATACAATGCCATGCTGGCCGGCATTGCCGGACTCACTGTTATTCTTGGCGCAGTCTATATGCTGCGTGCATTTCAGCAAATGATGCTAGGCCCCACAAACGAATTGACAAAACATTTTGCTCCACTGACAGGTCACGAAAAAACAGTACTTGGAATTGTGGTTGCACTTGTTGTGATTCTCGGGGTGTATCCAGATCCAATCCTTTCCATTTCCAATCCAACTGTTGAAACTCTTTTACAAGGCATTTTGCGATGAAAGAAATAATTATCATATCCGTATTGGGCATTGCTATTCTGGCCCTTGACATTCTCAAACTTCGCAAATTGAGTTTGCCGGCAGCCGTCATTGGTTTGCTGGCCATGATTACTTCCTGTGTGATGGATTGGGGACATAATGAAACTCCATTTGCAGAATATGGAGGTATGCTCAAGTTCGACAACTACGCTTTAGGATTTACCGCTGTGTTCGGAATTCTGGGTATTTTCTGGTTGCTTATGAATAGCGATCAATATGCGGCGAATTCATCCAAACGCACCGACATTTTCACTTTGATGATTTTCAGTCTTTGTGGTGCGATTGTTCTATCCGCGTATACCAATCTTGTAATGCTTTTTCTCGGAGTTGAAATTCTTTCAATACCAGTGTATGTGCTAGCTGCAAGCGACAGAAAAAATGTAATCAGCAATGAAGCAGGGTTTAAATACTTCTTCATGGGCGCAGTCGCATCCGCAGTTCTGTTGTTTGGAATTGCACTTGTTTATGGCGCATGCGGATCATTTGAAATCAGCGAAATCAGCAGCAAGCTGAACAACGGTAATTACAGTGCACTGATGACTTTCGGTGCTATACTCATGCTTGCAGGATTTGCTTTTAAAGTTTCTGTGGCACCATTTCATATGTGGGCACCAGATGTGTATCAGGGCGCACCGACTCCGATTACAGCGTACATGTCGACAATAGTGAAAGGAGCAGCTTTCGCAGGAATGTTCAGACTATTCGGAAGCGCACTTATGCCAATGCCGGAAGCGTTTGTCACTGCTATGGCATATATGGCTGCCATTACGCTTATCGTTGCCAATCTGGTCGCTATTGTTCAATCGAGTTCAAAAAGATTGCTGGCATATTCAAGTATTTCACATGCTGCTTTTATGCTCGGTTTTGTCATGATGGCACAGGAAGCTCCTGCCAAATATTTGTTGTACTATGTTCTTACCTATGGTGTAGCAAGCCTCACCGCCTTCAGTGTGCTTCATCATGTTTCGTCGATTCAAAATGGGGATGACAGTCTAACTGCGTTCAAAGGGCTCATCAAGCGCAATCCACTTCTTGCAATTGCCATGACCATTTCTCTTTTCAGCATGGCTGGAATTCCTCCCATGAGCGGGTTTCTGGCGAAATATTATGTTATCACAGAGTTGCTCGGCGGCGGATACATTTACCTCGTTGTGCTTATGGTTATTACTTCGGCCATAGGTGCATGGTATTATCTGCGACTGATCATGGCCATGTTCACTCCAATTGAAAATGCCGGAAGAATCGTTGTAGGGGATATCCAACGCTACCTATATCTTTTCCTGACCCTGCTAATCGTGGTATTGTTCTTTTTGGCAGGTTTGCTCGAAATTATGGGGCTGTAAACGCTCTTATTCAGCTCATTTCAAAGTAATTAACCCAATAAATCGGGAGTTTCAGGCGATGGAAATTCGTACCATCTGATTTATTTATTGTGGATTATTCGCTTCACGTAACCTTGTAGGGGTGCCTCACGTATCAAAACTTAGTTTAATAAAAAGACTAGAACGTTATGGCAATGAACATTCCCCACACAATTCAGAAGCAGGAAGTAGACGAGAAGCCTAAAGTGCTTTATCTGGACGATGATGATGGAAATCTTGTGACCTTCCGTGCCAATTTTCGCGAACAATTCTCAGTATTCACGACCGATAACCCAGTTGAGGCTTACGATATGATCGGTGAACACAAAATTCAGATCGTAATAACAGACCACAACATGCCAAGAATGAGTGGTGTTGAATTCTTGGAAAGCATCGCACGAGATTATCCGGATGTTCAGCGCATTCTTTTGACAGGTTATACCGAACTCGTTCCGGTGATGGAAGCCGTCAATAAAGGAAAAGTATTCAGAATTCTAACAAAACCATTCAATATGAAGGAAATTTCAAGAATGGTCATTGAGGCATGGGATCAATTTCGTCAGGTCATCGAGAAGGACAAATTGATACATCAACTTAAGCGACAGAACCAACAATTCGAATTTATACTTCGACAAAGATTACTTTCATAAATGTTTTAGCATTGATTTTGATCCCGCCTCTATGGTGGGATTTTTTTTGTCGAATATTATTTGTTCCTGCCTGAAACCCAAAATTCTCGACAATAAATATAAACAAACGGGGATCTTGAACCCTGCTATGAACCACTCTCCCTGGTTTGCTTTTCAATGTCGAATCTTTTCAGTAAACGAACAATGAGTAATGCGAGAATTGTGCTTGTAGCAGCTACCAGCCCAACGATCGGATAATGCTGCAAAGGGCTCGAGGAAGTTTCCTGATAAATGATTGCGCCGGCAATCAACCCCGAACAGCCACTAGACAATGACATCATCGAAGAATTTAAACTCATGAAGCCGGCACGATGTTTTGGATGAACAACTGATGTTGCTATCGTATTTGCCGGTATCATTCTTCCGGAAATAAAAATAAAAAAAAGAGAAGCAATACCAAGCACCACATACAATGGCACAACCGGTAAATTAGTTACCGCAAAAACAGGGAGTAAGGACAATACCGCAAAAACTGTAAACACCCTGAACCGTCCCAACCTATCCACCATTCTGCCAATTCCAAGGCTTGTAACAACGGTAGCAGCTCCGCCCACGAGGTAAATCCATTTGATATCGCTTTGATTCAATCCAACATTGTTGATGTAGTATGGAGTCATGAATGATATCACAGTAAACTGACCAAGCACGAGTAGAAAAGTAAAGAACAAAGCATTGCGCTGTTCTCGTGTTTTAAAAGCAAGCCTTATTGTTTCTGTCCGGTCGTAAGCAGCACCTCTGTTTTTAAGATGGTCGCGAAGTGGTGGAATCTTTTTGTATGCAAGGAACCAGAAAGGTAAGGCCAATGCACTAACCATATAAAACGGAACGTGCCAGTTATTATGAAAGACATCAACGAGTGTAAGCGTAACCGGCATGCCAATGATTGCCGCCATAGAAAACGCCATGGTGACGATGCCAATGGCCTTACCTCGTCGTTCAAGAGGAATAACATCTCCAATGATCGACATTACCAATCCTCCGAGCAAACCTCCCGTGAGACCTGTAATAACTCGCGTAAAAATGAATAGGTAGTAGTTTAACTCCTGATTACTCGTATTAGGTAAGATGGCACTGGACATTGTGCTAACAATAAAACCAAAATACGCAAAAAGCAACGCCTTCTTCCGGTCCAGATTATCAAGATAAAAAACTCCGGCAAACGCCGTAACGAAAGCTGCTATTCCATATGAAGAAACAAGAAATCCATACTGCTGCGGACTAATATCAAGCTGCTTTTTCAAAATGTCACCCATCGGCATCATGATCATGAAATCGACGATATTGGTAAACTGAATTGCAGCCAAAACCAACAACAACAATCTTTCATTCTTTACAGAGGCCATCCTATTTTCCTTCAGCTGTTTGATCAATCAGACTGAGAGCGCCACTCGGACATTTTCTGACTTGCTCAATGATTTGCTCTGTTGTTGCTCCGTCCATGGTGATCCAAGGGGACTCACGCGGCATAAATACACCGGGCAGACCCCGAACACACATAGCGGAATGAGAACATAGATCAGGTTGCCATAAAATAGCGACTTCTCCGTTGCTGTACTGCCTTTTCATTTTGTTTTTATTTTACTTCTTCATATAGTTTGATATCCTTGATCTTCTGCAGGGTTTCCGCCTTCCACGGGTCACGCTGCGGATAATCACTCGGCTTCACATAATTCAGAATAAGATTCAGCAATGCATTCGATACCAAACGTCGATGCATAAAGCAGCAGATCAGATCTACAGGAAATGCACCTACAGTCGATTTGATTTCCGCAGCAGTTCTGCCAAAAACTATTCTTTCACATTTCAAATGAATTGCAAGCAATATATAATCGTACAACATTCGCTGATAAAGGGCATAATCACGGTTGTATTGATAATCCAGCCCAATCACGTGTGCTTCGAGCACATTTCCGCAATTCATGGCTGACATAAAGCCTATCACTTCGCCATTCAGCTTATATAATTTCACCTTAAACTGTTGTGGCAATTCTCTCACCAGGGAGGCCAATGTTTTCATATTGAGTTTGCCCAACCTGAAATCAGCGCGTGAATGCACATTCTCATATAATCTGGTAAGGGTGTCTGCATGAAAATTCAGATCATCAGCAGTCGCGTCAGTTATCTCCAGCGAGGCCGACTTCGCCAAAGCAGCTTTCGCCTTGGTTCTGAATTTTGTATTTAACGCCTGAAGATAATCCTCGATGCCTGACCATTCGGACAATATGGGCATCACCATGTTGTGATCGACCTGAAATGACTTAAATCTTGCTTTTGTAAGTTCTTTGGTAAAACCTTCAGAGAGGGGATAAAAATCCTTGGCAACCATGGCGCAGATCTGCTTTTTCCTACGCTTTTCGAGTTGGGAAATTTCATTCATGGATCTGGCGATCAGATATGCTTTCTCAGCATCATCGATACCAGGGATAAATGCAAAACCGTGTTCTCCTGTCGCTATAGCATTGCCACAAATGAGAATATTGTGAATGTGTTTGCCTCGGAAAAAAACCGAAACCCGGTTCAAACCTTTCAGAAACCAACCAGAATAAGCATCCTCCGAAGTTGTGAAATGTGCAATCTGAAAAGCAGCCACTCCAATAACCCGATCATCCCTTTTGTAAACCACGCATCGAAGCTCAAGCCCTTCATCATGTGCATTCTGAAGCGCAATCAGATAGTCAAGACATAAAAAGCGCTGATTTCTTGCAACGGCACAGGACCATTCATTCGAGTCAATTTCACGAACATCCAGAAATAACCGGGATGTAACATTCTCGGCCGATTGACGGGCCTTGCTGCTTTCGCAAAAACTGGTTAATCTGGCTGAGATGGCTTGTCGCATTGAAATGTCAAAACTAAAGCAATTGACTACTTTTTTCACTTGATGTAGCACAATGTCCAAAGTTGTTTACCGCCAGAAAACACTAACTTGCCGACAAATTCGGCTTATCAGTTAAGCCCTAAACAGACTGCGTTATGCTCGAGGTACCGGCAGGCCTTAACCTGCTTTTCATTTTCTCAACACTTGCTACATATGTTATGCTCGTGCTGGCTATGATGGGTGGTGAAAAAAATAAATCCGGAAGAACAACCAACCTGGTATCCATTGCTTTACTTCTTTGGATAATTTTTCAAAGCACACTCGCTTTGAACAAATGGTATATGGATAGACAGAGTATGCCTCCGCATATGATGTTTCCGCTGATCACTAATGTTCTGACTATCGTTTTTGTTTTCACTTTGAAAACATCCCGAAAATGGACTGAAAACTTAAACGCAGAAATTCTTACATGGGTGCACATAGTCAGAATTCCTGTAGAAATTGGGCTTTACCAGCTGGCTTTGTATAAACAACTTCCCTGGAGTATGACATTTAAGGGGGTGAATTATGACATCATTTTCGGCATTACAGCACCTATAATAGCTATCCTTTTTTTTAGAATGAAGAAGATCAATTACCGCGTTGTACAAATCTGGCACATTCTGGGAATGGTTTCTGTCGGCATGGTTGTGCTGCGAGGTATTGGTTCATTGCCTTCTCCCATTCAGTGGTGGGATTTCAGTCAACCAAACTATGCAGTAATGCATTTTCCATTTATCTGGCTTCCTTCATTCATTGTGCCAGTTGTCATATTCGCCCATATCACTGCACTTCTTCAGTTGAAGAGGTAGTTGATAATTGTGGCTTCTTTATCAGAAAATAGAAACATAGAATTACCAAAAAAGGCAATGCGGGAATTTTATATCTAACTATTGCGCCCAGAATTGGAACAGTGTTTCCCAGCACGGCAGCAAGCACAAGCACAAAAGAAAGCATCATCAATAATACAGCGGCCGGATAACCTCTGACCTTCTGCCATCTGAATATGGCCAGAATGATGAGTACCAGAAGGACGAAATTCTCAATTGCGAAAATCCAATCCGTAGTCTTGTATGTCTCGTTCAAGAATGGACGGAAATACGTCAATGCCAGGGCCTGCGGATAATTTAAAATGAAGTCCTTCACCCCAGAGACTTGTGGAATTTCAACCAAACTACCGGCGTTACGTAAATAAGCAATATTGTAAAAATCAACTTGCTTCTTATGTAAAACATATAGAAAGTCGCCGCCTCGGAAAAAAAGATGTCCTTGTTGGGCTACAATGAAACACAATAGATGTGTCACTATCCATTTACCCAAAATCCATCGATAACCCGAAAATCTCACGATCAACAGGAATATGACCGAAGGAACCAAAGTGATGATAACATAACCTTTGATATAAAAAAGCAACAGGAAAGAAACAGGAGCAATCACACAATCCAACCAACTGCCTTTCTTCCCGAAGATCCTCAAAGCAGCATGTATGAATAATCCAAGACACATAAGCAAAGGACCTTCCTTCAGTAATGATGATGACCAGAAAACAACTGAAGGAATTGCGAACAATGCCAGAAACAGCCATTTCTCGCGTCTAATGAACATTCCGCAAAAAGCTTTATACAAGGCAATCAAGCCAATGAAAGACATGAATGACATGAACAACGCATGGACATGAAAACTACCGAATGAAATAAAAGAGATTACAACATTTATCCGGATAATAGTAGAGCAATCATTGCTCATACCATAACGATAAGCGCTTGTCCAGGAAATGAGTTGGTCATAAATACGTTGATATTCCGGATGATCCATTTGCGATCCCGTCATAAACGACCAGAAAACATCACGATTCTGGTACCACTGAGCTTTGATAAGGTGCGCATCAGCAAAGTATCTGAATGCGTCGCTGGCTGAAGGGTCTGTGTAGTAAAATGAATAGACAGCCCAGAATACAAAGCCGGCCAAAATTTTCAATGTAAAAGCCAACAAAGGCCATGATCTGTGAACCCCTGTCAATCTGAAATCGTCGGCTTTGTATATGATCGTACAGAACACGATCACGTAAAAAAGCGGTGCTACCAGATCAGTGAACATGCATCAGACTTCAGATAATGGTTCGCCGGAAAAGGCTGACTTCAGGCTGAGTGCAAATACAACCAACATGACTGCAAGTACCAGTATTGAACCAATCCAGTTGATGGTAACAGCTTTCGAATAAGATGACGGCTCAAACGACCACTCAATGTTATGTTGACCAGCAGGAACCATAACACCGCGCAGAAAATAGTTCGCCCTGAAAGCATCTACTTCTTTGCCATCAATTCTACAAACCCATCCTGCGGGATACCATATTTCACTGAAAATAAGAGGAGCTTCAACAGGTGCGTTGCTGCTATAGGTTATTTTTTTAGTTGCGTATTCAACCAAGTTCACAGAAAAAGTGGAATCAACAGACACACCGGATTTTGCCAAACCTGAAAACTCGCTTCCTACTAACGCGGTGTTGGCAGGATTGATTTTGGAAATCGATAGCATTTCATCGTTTGCGTCTTTTGCCACAACCAGATCAGAAACAAACCAGGCATTGCCCAAAGCAGATTTATTGACAATCGGCGCGGCATCTCCGCTGTATTTAATGTATTTGGTGTTGAGCATAGCGAGCACCTTAGAAGCGCGCACAACAGAATCAACTTTATTGATATCCTGAGTTTTGAATGACGCGGTTATAGAGTCTATTTCAGCAGCGATATAAAAATCTATCATTTCCTGATAGCGCTTCAGCTTTGCCGCATGATAACCCCCAATACTTTTGTGGAAGTATGCTGTTCCAGATTCCGAGAACGTACCACGATTTGCCAGTAAGACCCTGTAATTGGTACCAAGATTTAATGCCCCATATTCAGCAGCTGAGCGAATTTTCTCTTTATCAAATGATTTATATATGCTCCGCTCATTCGCAGCCTTTTCCAGTAAAGAAAAATTTTCATCGAAATTTGTCGCATTGCTGCGTTCTGCATTCAAGATGAAATCATCGCACTTATCGGGTGTGTATGGAAGGAACCGACTTTCTTCCTTGTCATAGTGGGCATATTCCAGTTTACCGGTTTGTGGATTTTTTTTCTTCTCACTGCTCATATAACGGCGATCAACGCTCCACATATCAGACATTGACACTATGAAAGATACACCTGCAAAGATGTACCACTTCATATGACCAAGCACTGTCAATGCCGTAAGGATGGCTATAAGTAAAATAATCACGAGACTTCGCTGAGCATCTTGTTTAAATACTTCCGATCGCACTTCCACCAAAGCATCTTCGAGATCTCCAATCAGCGCGACGGTTTTTGAATCACCCTTATACTGGTCTCGCATCTCATCGAAATATTCCACTTCAGCAACAGAAATCAAAGGACCAGTAACAGAAGGAACATTGGCAACAACAATCATGGTGACTGCCAGAGCGCCGATACCACCAAGAATTAGTTTTCTTCTGCCGGACTGTACACCGTCCCGAATCAGCTGATCAACAAACAAAATACCCAAAGCCGGAGCCATGATCTGTATAAGTACAAGAATCATTTTGGAATCCCTGAACTTGTTGTACATCGGAAAATTGTTGATGAAAAAATCATTCAACCCATGCATGTTTTTCATGCAGAGAAAAACTGCAAGCATGGTCAATAGCAGAAAAGGCCATTTCAAGGTATCCTTGATGAAAATAAGCGCCAATACAAACAAGAACATCATGCCTGCGCCGAAATAAAACGCCCCTGCAGAACTTCCCTGATCACCCCAGTATTGAGGGAAACCCTGTAGATTTTCCCTCAGGTTTTTTGGAGCCTTTTGCATGGCCTCCCGATTTTCAGTGAGCGGAACGGCAGATGAGCCGCCTTTGGCATTGGGGATCAACATTGCCCACGGTTCACCTGGTGCCATGTTGTATTCAAGAATATATTTCACATTCAGACCATCCGTTGCCTGAGCCGATTCTTCTTTGCCTTGAGGAACAGCCGTAAGATCGGATTTACCCCTCGTGGTGAATTTACTGTACTCATAGGTCGTGAGCAGATTCCCCAGATTCGGCATCAATGCCAATGCTCCGGCCACCAAAAGAATGGCAGAGATTCTGAATAGATCCTTTAGTTTTTTCTTTAAAATTAGCCTGATGCTTTCACCTATTGCTACAGCCACAACCAGAAAAGCCAGGTAATAGGTCATCTGTAAATGGTTTGAAGCTAAGTGCAATCCAAAGAATAGCATGAATAAAGTTCCTCCGAGCATCCACTTAGACCGGTAAGTGAGAATAATACCCCCTAAGGCCGGAGCCATGTATCCAATGGCATTCACTTTTGTAATATGACCACCTCCGATGTAGAGGATATTGATCGTGGAGAGTCCGAATGAAACAGCGGCAACTATAGCCAGCCAAGGATTAACCCGAAGACAAAGCATGAGAATGTACATACCCAGCATGCACATGTAAAGAGAACCAATGGGTGGAGCTGTATACAACTTGATCAGTTCATCAATCTGTCGAAGCAAATTGGAAGGGTAAGTGACATTCGTCTGGTAGACCGGCATGCCTCCAAACATGTTATTTGCCCACAGTGCCTCCTCATTGTTGACAATACGGTAATCCGAAGATTCCTTGGACATACCCATTACTTTTTCGAAATCTGGTTGTTTGAGGCCGTATTCATCCCCGACCATATCGAAAAAAAGAGTCGCTAAAACTATGAATAGGATTACCGCAACAAAATGCGGAAGAATGCGCAACAGGATTGATTTCATCTCAGCTTGATTTCAATAATTGAGGTGGGGAAGGTATAACACAGAAGGCCAACATGGAAAAGCATGAAGCAATAGAAAAACTTACGGTGATTACTAATCCTTCAATTCAACAAAATCGGCGTAGTCGTCGCCTGACTTGGTCTTATTCGTTTTGTTATTTTCGATAATCACGTGACCTTCAGGGCGCTGTGGACGCTGGCTTTCCCGCTGTCTGTGCATATTCTCCTTCATGCGCTCATCGGCTTTACGAATTACGTGAGGCAGAGCAAGACGGGCTACAATCCGAATGATAAATGAAATAATCAGGATCCAAAAAATGATCCTCAGAATTCCGGAGAAAGACGCTTCATACATCATGAGGCAAAATTAATATCACTTGGACAAAACCTGAACATTTCCCGCAGTTAAAAGACGTTACCGCAATGATATCGAACCGGGAAATCCTTGATTTCACTTGATTATTAGTTTTGACTTCTGTTCAGTGCAGCCGGACTGATTCAGGATCACTTCATATTCCGCTTTGGGCAGATAGAACATTCCATTGTCTGCCTTCTTTATTTTCAATGGCTTCTTTTTATTATCGGGATTAGAATTAATCTTCTCTTCGAGTTGTTTCGAAGTTTCTTCACTGATATCAGGAACATACTTTACCACATTCAAACCAGCCACCACGTCTTTCACTTCCAGCGTTTTCAGCAATAGCTCTTCACCGAAACGAACTTCAATAACAGCAGCTGACAGAGCCTTTTTGCTGTAAAAAACGAATTCTATTTCCGGTGAATCCAACTCAAGCCATTTGCTCCAGTTACTTCCCCAATTGCCGCTCCATTCCACTTCTGCGGGTTTAAAAAAGTAATTACATGAATCAATTTTATCAGGCAATTGGCCAACAAAATCAATATCTGCAACCCATAAACTTCTGCCATGAGTGCCAATCAGAAGATCCCGGTCGCGCTGTTGAATGGCCAGATCATGAACGGCCACCGCAGGCAGGTCATCACTGAATTGCATCCAACGTCCGCCCCGGTCAATTGTCAGATACAAACCGTGATCAGTTCCCGCATACAAAATCCGCTCATCCGCCGGATCCTCTCTGATCACGTTCACAGGCTCTAAAGGCAGTGAATCAGAAATCTTCTTCCAGGTTGTGCCCCAATCCTCGGAAACGTAAATCAAGGGACTAAAGCAATCATTCCGGTATCCATTGAGAGCAACATACATACGACCAATGTGATGCGAAGAATGAATGATCCGGGAAACCCAAAATCCGGATGGTAAACCGTTTGTAATCTTCTGCCAGGTATACCCATTGTCTTTTGAGATGTGAACAAACCCGTCGTCAGTGCCGACTGCCAGCAGACCGAATCGCAACGGTGATTCGGATATAGCCGTAATTGTTCCAAAAGGCACGTTGCCGGCAATACCTCCGGCTGTGAGATCACCACTCAAAGTCTCAAAGGTTTCTCCACGATCCGTTGAGCGATGCACTTTGTTCGAACATATATATAGTATATCCTGATTAAACGAAGAAAGAAGAATTGGTGTCTGCCAGTTCCAGCGCAAGGGCCTTTCACCAAGTTTGTGCTGAACTTGCAAGTACTTTGTTTCACCTGAACTCAAGTCGGTCCGCATATAATTGCCGAACTGATAACCAGAATAAACTACCGATGGATTTCTATTATCCACCATGATCTGCATGCCATCGCCGCCATTTATCTCGCTGTAAGGATTTTTACCCTGTATTTTCCATGATTCGTCTATAACCGCATTGTGTGGTGCAATCCATGTTCCATTGTCCTGGAGTCCGCCATAAACATTGTAGGGTGTGTTGTTATCAACCTGAACTGCATAAAACTGGCCTACTGGAATAGAATTGCAGTTCACGTAATATTTGCCGTCATCATAACTGATCTGAACGCCACCATCACAGCCGTTGATGAGATGTCCCGGTTTAACAGGATTTTCCCAGACAACATGGTGATCAGCATGTACATTCCCCGGATTGATTCCGGTGAAAGTCTTTCCACCATCATTGCTGCGAAGCAACGGAACACCTCCGATATATAATTTTTTCGAATCATGGGGAGAGACTTGAATCAACCCAAAATAATAGCCATAAGTAAACACCACGTCATCAAGATAATCCTCATGAGTCCGATTCCAAATACTTGACATTTCATCAAATAAATAAACCTCGGCACCTACAACAGGTGTATCGAAAAGATCAACATTGGCATCGTACAAATAATCGTAAAACGCTTTGGGTGCGACTTCTCCCTTCCTCACCATCTCTTTAGCAGAAGAAGCTTTAACAGATTCATCAAATCCATTTTTTTCAAGGAAAATGTCAAGCAAGGAATCATTGAGCAATAAAAACTCGTTCTTAGTCATCGAAATAAAATCCGTCTTTTTCAAATCTTCCTTGTCAGTCTGATCTTCATCCTTTTCAGGACGACGGTCCTGATTATCGATAATTGCATAAAGAAATTTTCCTTTATCGCTGTGATGAAGACTTAAACCAATTCTACCTATCCAACCGGATTTGGTGTTGTTGAAGAGCGACGGCGAGTCGACAGAAGACGGATTTTCCTTGTGAGAAATGAGTTGCCATTTTTCGCCGCCATCGCTTGTCCTATAAACTCCACTTCCTTTTCCATTTCCCTGAAAATTCCAGGCCGTTCTGGTCCGTTCCCAGGTTGCAGCGTACAACTCATCAGCATTCTCAGGATCAATTACCAGATCGACAGCTCCGCAAATCGGCGAGACGTAGAGAACCTTTTTCCATGTCAATCCACCATCTTGCGTTCTGTAAACACCACGATTTTCGTCCGGTGAATAGAGATGACCCAAAACAGCCACCCAGGCGATCTTATTATTCTTCGGATGTAAAATAACCTTC
Source organism: Crocinitomicaceae bacterium (assembly GCA_040381475.1). GTDB lineage: Bacteria > Bacteroidota > Bacteroidia > Flavobacteriales_D > Sanyastnellaceae > JAIBBG01. The sequence goes on from JBEIHH010000002.1 coordinate 22,641, forward strand.
CCGATGTGATGTGATTCATCAAGTCCGCTGTGCTTCCAGCTCCATTCTTCTCCATCCTTACCTGAAGACCTTGTTCCAACAAAAACGCCAACACCACTGTAAGAAGATCGGGAAGAATTTACCTCACCGGTGCCTACCCAAATGGTTTCATTGTTTTTCCAATCCACCGCAAAATCACCAATAGTCATTACGATTTCATGATCAAAGATTGGCTGAAAACTCTGGCCGTTATTTCTTGTCATCCACAATCCACCACTTGCAAATGCTACAAAAAAATGCGTAGCGTCGAGAGGATCAACTTCAATATCAATTACTCTTCCGCTCATCACAGTTGGTCCGATATTTCTGAGTGGAATTTCTCTGGTAAGACTTTGATCGGAGAGCTTATTTCTTACTTCGAGACTTTTCAATCTTGCTACCGCAGTAGTTGGCAGTATACCTACTGCCGACTCCTGTCCAGCGTTTTTTCTTTGAGCATAGGCTGCCAAATGCATCAACTGGAACAAAGCCAGCAGAATCAGAAACCTCGTCTTCGTCATAAAATTGAATAGGCTTTAAATTGCTTTTAGCTTACTTTATATATCTCCAGTCGTGATTGTTCTTGATTGATTTCAAAGATTCATAAATGAGTTTAATTACGGCCTCAACATCTTCCATGTGAACCATTTCAACCGTAGTATGCATGTATCTCAGTGGAAGTGAAATAAGAGCGCTGGCAACACCTGCGTTGCTATAAGCGAATGCATCTGTATCCGTACCTGTGCTTCTTGAAACTGCAGCACGCTGAATAGGAATATCATTTTTGGAGGCAGTATCAATAATGTGTTTTAGCAAATTGTTTTGCACAGCAGGTCCATAGGAAACTACAGGGCCTTTACCGCACGCCAGATCACCATTTACAACTTTATTCATCATAGGTGTCTGTGTGTCGTGACAAACATCTGTTACAATTGCCACATCAGGTTTGATCCTGTGTGCTATCATTTCAGCCCCACGCAGACCAATTTCCTCCTGTACAGAGTTTGTGAAATAAACTCCGAATGGAATTTTATCCTTGCGTTCTTTGATCAACCTGGCCACCTCAGCAATCATAAAACCACCAATGCGATTATCGAGCGCGCGACCGAGATAGTATCGGTTGTTCATGATCATGAACCCATCCTCGAAAGTGCATACACAACCAATATGGATACCCATTTTCTCCACTTCATCCTTTGAAGTTGCTCCAACTTCAAGGAATAAGTTCTTCATGCTCGGCGATTCTTCTTTGGCGGCATCACGAACGTGAATGGCAGGCCAGCCGAAAACTCCTTTCACTACTCCCTTTTCTGTATGAATATTCACCCTCATGCTCGGTGCAATCATGTGATCGCTGCCACCATTCCTTCTCAGGTAAATGAATCCATCATTTGTGATGTAATGCACAAACCATGATATCTCGTCGGCATGAGCCTCCACTACCACTTTATAGGGAGCATCCGGGTTGATAACCCCGACTACCGTGCCATAGGTATCGACAATATGTTCGTCGACATATGGCCGTATGTAATCAAGCCACAACTGCTGGCCCGGCTTCTCGAAACCCGTTGGCGCTGCATTATTGATATATTGTTCTAAAAACTTCAGCGAAGCTTCATTGGTAATTTTTTTGGACTTGCCGCGTGAGCTGGATTTTGCTTCTTTCTTTTTTGCCATGTAACTCGATTTTATTGGGTCAAATGTAATTGAGGTAATGACTTAACCACTTCTCCTTTATCTCCAAAATCCAATAAAATCTAACCACTTCAGTTCATGGCCGAAATGAGCATTGTTCGTGATTTCGAGCTTAATTTCGCATGCACATGGAGCAAATCAGAATTATTGAAACGGCAGATGGATCGCATTCGCTTTACAATGAGACACTTTGCGAAACATACCACTCCACTCATGGAGCAGTTCAGGAATCCATGCATGTGTTTATTCATGCCGGACTTCGATACATGCTCCCACGGGCAAACGAGTTATCAATTCTTGAAATCGGCTTTGGCACCGGACTGAACGCCCTGCTCACAGCGGCAGAAGCTGAGAAAAATCAACTAAAAATCAACTTTACCAGTCTGGACACATTGCCACTCCAACCCGACGTATTTGAAAAACTCAATTATTCAGCGGAAAGTACCGAGAACAGGTCAATACTGCTGAAACTTCATGTGGCACGATGGAATCAAAAAGTCTCCATAACACCATTCTTTGATCTTCATAAAATTGAAATCCCGGTTCAGCAATTTTTCACAGAGGAAAAATTCGATCTGATTTATTACGATGCATTCGGTCCACCGGCACAGCCGGAAATGTGGACCATTGAAATTTTTTCTCTGCTGAACCAATTACTTCATCCGAATGGCATTCTAGTTACCTATTGCGCGAAAGGTCAGGTGCGCCGTGATCTTCATTCAGCAGGTTTCGATGTGGAAAGACTGGAAGGACCACCCGGTAAAAGAGAAATGTTAAGAGCGCGAAAATCCATTCAATAAAAGATCATGAGCCAACCATCAAGATTCAATGTTCGTGTTTATTTCCTGCTCATTCATGATGATGGCAAACAGGTGTTGGTGGCTGATGAAATCATTGCAGGCAATGCATACACAAAATTTCCAGGTGGCGGGCTAGAATTCGGCGAAGGCCCGGAGGACTGCGTCTTACGTGAAGCTATTGAAGAACTTGGTCAGGAAGTTGTTGTCAAAGAGCACTTTTATACCACCGGGTTTTTTATTCAATCGGCATTCAGGCCGGCAGATCAGGTCATTTCTATTTACTATACTGCAAATCTCAAGGAGAACCAAAAATTCAAAACATCGGAAATCAAGCATGATTTCGTCCAGAAAGAAAAGGACGAGGAATCTTTCCGCTGGCTCAATGTAGAATCCATCCGCATAGATGATTTTGATTTTCCGGCTGACCGGCATGTTGCCGGAATACTCATGGAAAAGTTTGCCAGGACCAGTCTGTGAACCATTGCGGATCACAATTCCAAAGTGCGGTCAAACAAAATTTTAGACAGCAAGTCTTTTCATGACATGCTTTTCTACAGCTTCAAATAACTGTTCGGGGTTCATGGTTCTCCATCTGATTTCATTGAGTTGACCACCGAGCACGAAATAGCTGTCGATATTGGCCGACTGAAAATCTTCCAATACGTGCGTACGAAAATTCATCATGGCTATCCAGCCATCGGCCTCATTAACATCCTCAAACCATTCTTCATAATAGCTGTCATCAGAACAATGGAAATTCAGCACGTTTTCACCGATCAAAATAAACTTTGAGATACCCCTGTTCATCATGACCTCAATTACTTCACGTTTCAAAAACATGATATCATTATAGAGAAGATCATTCCATTCGCCGATCATTTCGATAATAGCAAAACCATCGTCATACTGGCAATAAAGCACTTTGAGAAATAGTGTGTGACTTCCAAACTGATCCCATTGCGGATGTATATAGTGATCATAAATCTTCGACGAAAACTCGAATTCAGAATATTCCCTGTCATAGAAGGGTGAATCAGGATCTTCGCTTGCTATATAAAAGCCCCGCCAGTTATAATATGGTTCTAGAGTATGCAACTTAATTTCTTTTATCGGCCAAATAACTTTCTACGGCTTTTCTAACGCTGCCATGAACAAGCAATAGCTTTTCCGCATCTTCAGCACTGAGTCCGGTTTGTTCCATAACCATGCGAGTTCCGCGGTTAACGAGTTTATGATTACTCAATTGCATATCTACCATTTTGTTTCCCTTCACCCTGCCAAGCCGGATCATCACTGAAGTTGAAATCATATTCAGCACGAGTTTTTGAGCTGTTCCACTCTTCATGCGCGTACTACCTGTGACAAATTCCGGCCCGACAACTACTTCAACCGGAAAATCTGCTTGTTTGCTCACCTTGGTATTGAGATTGCAAGTAATACATCCCGTTGTGATACCAATCCTCCTGCATTTTTCAAGCGCCCCAACAACATAAGGTGTAGAGCCGGAAGCTGCGATTCCGATGACTACATCGCCAGCCGAAACTTCATGTTCCTGAAGATCTTTCCAGCCTTGCTCCACATCATCTTCAGCAAATTCGACAGGATAACGGATAGCCCGGTCGCCACCTGCAATGAGGCCAATCACTAATCCATGTTCAACTCCAAAGGTCGGCGGACACTCGGATGCGTCAACAATTCCGAGCCTCCCGCTTGTTCCGGCACCAAGATAAAACAGCCTTCCTCCAGCTTTCATTTTATGCACTATAGCATCAACGAGAGCAGCAATCTGACCGATAGCCCCTGCAACAGCTTCCGGCACAGTCCGATCCTCGGCATTGATGTTCTTCAATAACTCCAGAACAGGCATTTTTTCAAGCTGCTCATATCTGCTTTCACTTTCTGTTGTGCTACTCAAACCGAAGTATTTTCTTCAAAAATACCACACCACACTTTGAAACAGGTAATATGTTAACCCAAAAACGAATAAAAGCCGGTGGATAAAAAGACAGGCAATTATTACTTGCGAGGCATCACTGCATCAGGTGGGAATTGACTTCTGAAGTCGTAAATTTGTGAGAAAGCAACATTTTAGGCAAAATTATTGACTATCCTATTCTGACAAACGCAACACAGAAACAGACTTCCCTTCAAACATCATGAATAAATTATTTTTTCTGATTTCAATGACTCTTCTTTTCGGGCCCGTTTTTCTTTATTCCCAAAAAGACACTACCGACCGTGGCTTCTTCGATCAGGCGATGGTAACGCCACGGATTATTGCGGCCCGTCACGAATTCAATGAGAACAATATGAGGGGGGCTCTCCTTATTTACCGGGAGGTGCTTGAAACTGATCCAGGCAATGCCAACGCCATGTACGGTACTTCAGAGTGTTATTATAACCAGAAGAAATACAAACTGGCATTGGAGTATTTAGAGAAAGCATTGAAGAATAATCCAAATGTTTCAAAAGAAACAGAATTTTTCCGGGGTCAGATATATCACCGAACAGCAAAGTTGGATGAAGCAATCGCTGCTTTCCGAAAATTTCTCACACTGGAAAACAACAAATCATATGAATATGAAATGGCACAGTATTACATCGACCAGTGTCTGTATGCTCAGGAAATGATGAAAAACGCTGTACCGGTTGGAATTTCTAATCTCGGCAAATACATCAATTCAAGATATGATGAATATACTCCCAGCATCACGGCCGATGGTAAAAGACTTGTTTTCACAGCAAGAAGAAATGATACCAAAGGAGGTAGAATTGATGAGTCGGGCGATTACAAATATTTTGAAGACATTTACATGAGTGAATGGGAAGAAGATGCAAATGAATGGGGACAGGCTTATGCGGTAGCAGGTGATTTGAACACGGAAACATATGATGCGGTTCTCAGCATTTTTCCTACCGGAACAGGAATGTATGTTTACAAAAACACCGTGAATACAACCGGCGATATTTACTTCTCGGAATACAGACCCGGATCAGGCGAATGGAGTGCCGCGGAAAAAATGCCCCGACCAATCAACACTTCTTATTTTGAAGGCTCAGTTTCACAAACCGCTGATGGCTCAACGCTCTATTTTATTAGCGAAAGACCAGAAGGAAGCGGACAAGGCGATGTATATGTTTCAACTAAAAAAGGAGATAGCTGGACATCTCCAAAGAATCTGGGCTCTGTGATCAACACAGAAATGGATGAAAAATTTGTTTTCATTCATCCAAATGGACGAACACTCTACTTTGCAAGTGACGGCCACCAAACGATGGGTAGCTATGACATATTCAAGTCGGAATTCCTCAATGGTGAATGGAGTATACCCTCCAACCTAGGCTATCCTATCAATACAGTTAATGAAGAATCTACATTCTCACTAACAAATGACAACATGACATTGTACATCGCGGCAGAATATGACGACAGTTATGGAGAGCGCGACATTTATAAAATAGACGTTTCCAATTATAACTTGATATCAAGTGGCTACGATTACAATTCAACCGGGCAAATCCTTTTCACCTGCAGAAATAAGGAGGGTGAACCACAGAAGGATGTATCGGTCAAGGTAAAACATGCATCGAATGACCGTCTGCTGATTGAAGTCAGCACTGACAAACTTGGAAGAGCCAAGGTAAATCTACCAGGGAACCAGAAGTATAAACTCGAAATAACTTATGGCACATTCAGCCAATACGACGAAATCAACTTAGAGGTTAAACCACATCAGGATACTGTTCTGAAATACGACGTGACTACAACCAATTGAGTTGATTAGCGAGCCAATCTCCTTACACAAACAACTAAGTCATTCTGGCGGATAACACAACAATGCATTCCTGAAGGAATATTGACTTCACCGACAAAGTTCCAGCCTTCTTGAAGATTTAATACAAGTGAAGAAACCATTTTGCCGGAAAGATCGAACAAGTACAAATCAACAACGCAGGAAACATTAGCTCTGACCATCAACCCTGATATGTCATTTAAAGCGATCTCCCAGTCATCTGTTTTCTCAATTGCGACAACGTCGGAAAATTGACGAAAGCCATCATTTTCGATCATGGCAACGCGGTAATAATTCAAACTTACATTGCTTGATACATGATCAATAAATTGGTAATCATTCACGCCCTGCGTAACATTCGACATCACATGACCGCATGTTTCGAAGTTAACATTGTCGGCAGACCTTTGAATTTCGTAACTCAGAACATTCGATTCTTGATTTACAGTCCAAAGCAATTGATTCTTGCCATCAACGGAAAAACCTGTTAAGGAAAGAAACGTGGAGGGCAGCGTAAGCGCAAGGCAACTGATATTGCCTACATAACCCACCAAAGGTCCTTCAAATACGTAAAGCGATCCTGTAGCTGTCGCGACAGGACTGGCGATATAAGGACGCACGTTACAACACCCAGTCTGATGATTGAAGATACTTAGAAATCTGGAGCAATTGGTAGAACAACCTGCATTTGCATATTTACCGCTGCTTGTAGGACAAATATTGCGATTGGCAAATAGGACATAAACATTGCCTAATCCGCACATATCGCTCAAGTTGTAGGAAGCATCAGGTGCCGCTCCGGTAAACGCAATCACCCGCGAACCTGCAGGAATAATATTGTTTACGGGTACAGGCAAGAAAACATTACATCCGGAAAACAAATTGAGGTTGTTGATATAATCAATCTGATATGCCGAATAAGAATTTCCGGGTACCCAATTTACATTCAGATTATCGCCGGAACCATTACCACCATATGCGCCTCCAACAGATCCAACCGGAACGACGAAAGGATTGACCAATTCAAAATAACTGATATTCAAGGGCTCTGAACCGGTGAAGAAATCCACCCATTCATTGGCATCTTCGCATTGAGCGCAATTGCCATTGATGAGCGCACGCATGATCTTCATGTTATTCGAACACGTATTCGAAGCACTTCTGATCCTCAAATCATCAATATATGGTCTTGAACTGCCGGATAGCGTGAAGGTAAGTCTTATGTATCGGCTAGCCGAATTCAGAAATCCTTGCCAAGTTGCAGAAGTAGTTATGATTGTGCATGTTCCAACAGTTGACCACGACAAACCATCGAACGATTCTTGAACTAAAAGGCTTGATCCACCAGTTGAATTGGTTTTGTGATAAAACGTGACGATGTCTGCCGCACCCGTCCATGGCCCATATGTCAGACTCTGTCCATTGGTTTGAAATTGCAAAGAAGGTGCATTCCGACCAAAATTATTTACAGAAGAATTGCTGCTAAATGAGCCGGTACCTATAAACCCAGGAGGAACAGCAGGAGCACCATTGAATTGTTCATCGAGGATATAAACCTGGCTTATGGCCAAAGTGCTCATGAATATCAACAACGCAAGCGCAAGCATCCTTAAGAGGTATACACTGAAAGAATGTTTGGTTGATGTTGTGCCTTTGGTTTGCAAAACGCAGCAAATATAACCAGAATAAAACACTGATTATTAATACCGTAAACAAGTTCTTAAAAAATCCTAGCGCTTAATGTTGAGGAAACATTTCCAACGATTTTTAAAAAACACATGAATTCAAATCAAAGTTTTTGAAACAGAATCCCGATCCGTTCCTTCTTTTTTCGCGATTTGGGTGAATAGGTAACGTACTTCTCCGCGACCGGAATGACGAAATCGCTGCTTTCGTATACAAGCTTTTGAATCCTTTTATAAGTAGGGTTTGGCGATCCGGGTAAAGACAACGTAGCCTCAATCACCAGGTTTTCCGGATCACCTTTGAATGGTAATGAAGTGAATGAAACAGATTTTATCAAATGAACACCATAATCAATTTTGAAAGAAGATTTTTCAGAAGCAAAAAGCGGCACAGCCTGAGAGTGTAATTCCGGATTTACGGCTTCCGGAAATACCCCATTGCCAAAAATTTTGAACTGAAATGACATCGAATCAGCAGGTAATTCGCTGTCGCTTATCCAGTAAATATTCAACCGATTGTCTTCCACAACACATGAAATGAGTTGAGGTGCGTAAACAGTTTGCAGATACTTGTGCAGTAGTTTCGGTTCACCTTTGTAGTCAATTCCACTCCATGAAAAGGATGGCCACACATCATTGAGCTGCCAATACATGGTGCCCATGCATCTTGGCATATTTCTTCGCTGGGCCTCAATTCCAAGAGTAATTCCTTCAGCCTGCACTACCTGTGTCAACAAGCCATATCTGGACAAGTCATCATGAGAAACTTTTGGATACCAGTTTTGCATGTACTTGTCCATGAGTTTGAAACCGCGGACATGTTTTTGATGCTGTTCCATTCCCGGATCCGACCACACAGATTTATCACCCGACATCATCTCACTGACAACGGCATCGGATGGAAAACTTTGCATTCCATATTCACTCATGAACCTCGGAACCTTTTGCGCAAGCACTTCAAATGGTTCCTCATCGTGCCAAACGCCCCAGTAGTGTGAATCACCCTCAGTATTGCTGCGTGCATCACCACGTCCATATCTCGGTGAACTTTCCCAATAGTCCAGATTGGTATTCTGCCTGACAATTTTACCCAACGTCAAATCGAATACATCTTTGTAAGCCCGTGTGATCATGAATTTCTGTTTATCGGTCAGCCCGGTTTGCCAACCCCATCTCTCCCATCCCTCAGCATTTTCGTTATTACCGCACCAAAGAGCCATGCTCGGATGATTGCGCAATCTGATTGTCTGTTCATTGGCCTCTTCAATCAGATTTGCAACAAACATTGAGTCCGCAGGATACATGCTGCAAGCGAACATAAAATCCTGCCAAACCATGATACCCATTTCATCACACAGATCGTAAAATATATCTTCCTCATAAACTCCGCCGCCCCAAACGCGGAGCATATTGATATTAGCGTCACGGCATTGACCCAACAACTTGCGATAATCTGCTTCTGTTGCCTCACCAGGAAAATATTTGATGGGGATATAGTTCGCGCCCTTAATAAATACAGGCTTGTTATTCAATTTAAAGTAAAATGACTCCCCAATAGAATCCTTTTCCGTTACGAGTTGTATATCTCTGAAACCTGTTTTTTCCATGCGGGCTTCAACAACATCGGACCCTTTGGTAAGCTGGATCGAGAATTCATACAACGTTGAAGTACCCTGACCATTGCACCACCATCGGTAAGGAAAAGCAATATCGAAATTCAGATCAACGAGATTCATGCCTTTTTTGAGCTTCACTTCCGTAGAATATATATCACCGGATTTTATATCTTCAAAAGCAATGGAACCATCAAAATCATACGCTGCATGAATCTTGAAGGTCGTTTTTACTTTGGCAACGTTTTCAGTGACCTCCAATTGCTGCATATGAATATCAGTGAATCTTGCATCGTTATATGCTATGAGTTCAATAGACTTCGTAATACCGCATGTAATAAGTTTTGGACCCCAGTCCCATCCATAGTGAAACTGTGGTTTCCTTGTTACCGCGCGCACAGGATCACCGGGAAGAGGATATGGTAGCGCCTTGAGAGCAGCCTGAGCGATGGGCAAAGGAGAATAGAAAACAATGCGGATCACATTGCCGGATGAACGCAGCAATTCACGCGCATCTATTTCCCAGGTTCGATGAGCATTGTCGCAATGAAGTACTTTTTTCTCGTTGATGAAAATATCTGCGTATGTATCAATTCCGTTGAATTTCATCCTAACAACCTTGCGTTGCAGAACGCTGTCTTCGATGCTGAAAGGTAAACTTTCGTAGATCCAGTCCTTCTCACCTACCCACTGACATTCCTTTTCATTTGTTCCCAAAAAAGGATGAGCTATCACCTTGTTGTCGATAAGATCAGTATGAACACAGCCCGGGACAGATGCGTTCAGCCAGTCCGCGCCTTCGGACTGCCTGAATCGCCATTGCATTTCGGGTTGAAACTGAAGCAGTCGAGATTGGGTCAATCCGCTCAATTGAATCACTATAAAAAATATGAATTGAAAGTATTTCATCTGCTGGTATTTATACGTGCTGAATCTGATTTTAAATGAGATTTCATCATCGCATATCTGTACAGACCAAAAATATAGCCAATTCCATAAGAAAAGTGAATTACAGGGAAAGTGAGAGCAGTTTCCAGCATAAGCGAAGTTTGTCTGAAACCTGCCAAACGAATACTCACCAAAAGAACACTTAAAAGATAGAGTGCCGTAATTGCGCTAAAGACAACTAAAAACCATGCAGAAAAAAGTGACAAAATGAAGGAAAGCGACCATACCAATACAAAAACCGGTGGAACAAATTGGCGCAACGTAGCCGGAGCCCCAAGCTTCATATTTACGAGAGGCTTGAACAGCCCATACTGAAAGAACATTCGTGACAACTTTTTTCTGGTATCGCGGGCATAATATCTGATCTTCAAATGCGGCAACAATAAAATCTTGCCACCGGAGCGAATGATTCTACCATTGAACTCATCATCCTGATTGCGAATGAGGTCTTCATCAAATAACCCAATTCGATCAAACAATGATTTTTTGAAACATCCAAATGGAACAGTATCCACAAATCTTTCTTTAGTGTCTCCAAGACGATATGAAGCATTTCCAATACCCAAGGGATGAGAAGTGGCCAGCACTATGGCTCTGGCTTCATCCGTATCTGCTCCCGGTTGAGTGTCCCATACACCGCCAACGTTTTCAACTGGTCTTTCCAGGAGCGCTTTCACCAGAGTCCTCAGGTAATTCATCGGGTATTCTGAATGCGCATCCAATCTCACGATTATTTCTCCCTTCGCAGACCGTATCGCCCTGTTCAATGCAGTAGGCACGTATCGTTCAGGATTATCAATGAATCTAAGTATGGCATTTTTTGCAGCCAGTGAAGAGAGCTTTTCACGGGTTCCGTCATCACTCATTCCATCCGAGAAAATCACCTCCATGCGCTCTTTCGGATAATCCTGATCAAGAAGATTCTGAAAGACAATGTCGATGAATTTCGCCTCGTTGTAACACGGCACAATCACCGATATGAACGGCAAATCAAGATGCATAATACTTATGTCGGATAAATTTCAGCGACTGATGAAGCAAGTGCATGTGCCTTGCATTTTTATATACGCCTGTGGTGGTGTGTTCTCTGTGAATCATCTTCAAAGACGGCTCAAAATAAATTTTCAATCCTATTCTTCTGCATTCCTCTGCTACGAAAAGTTCCTCACCGTAGAGAAATGATTCAAAGTACAGGCTGCCACCATTTTCGAAATAAGATCTTCGAAAAATCATGAAACTTCCGTGAACCGCATAAACATAACCCGATTCCGGATTTTGACTATCTGCTGCGCCACTCTGTTTCCGTTTTAAATAGTGCAACCACTGATAAAATAAAAACAGCGGGTAAAATGATGTAACGAATAACAGCATCCTGATTTTTCCAAAACTGAGTCTGTGTTGGTACATGGGGTTGAGCGCTGATCCGGACAATGAAGAATGAATGTCAGGTCCAATAACTGCGGCCTGAATACGCGAACATGCGGATTCAACCAATGATAGAAAATTTTCACGGTCAAACTCCAAATCGAAGTTGGAAACTATGAAGTAATCGATAAGACCATGCTTAGCACATAAAAAATCATAAGCATATCTTGCAGCACCAAAATACCCGAGATTATTCTGAGGATTCAATAAAGTGATATGCATCTCGCTGCCCAGTGTTTCAATGATAACATTGCTATCAGATCCATTGTCGACAATTACCAGATGACGTTCGGGATTCAATTGCCGGCGCAGACAGGTCTTAACGAAATCTATCAATTCCTGTTCCTTGTGATAATTGATGAGTACAAGAGCCGTGCGAATCATGTCTTGCGAATATACTTCTTGTAGAAATTTATCAGTTTGTAAAATAGCCAGCGGCATCCTGGAATAGCCCTTAAAAAATTGGCAACAGCCCTGGCAATGGCGAACAACCATAAATCGACATGTCCTTTTTTCGGTGCGTCGGCCATCACCAAATCAAAGTCAATTGTATCGTTCCCGTATTTTTCCCGAATCAATCTGACATATTTGCGATAATCCGTATCAAAATTCATGCGAACTACCCAATAATATTCGAGGCCCCGGTAATTGCGGAAAACGATCTTTTTCTTTACAAGTGGCATTCCTTCTTCAATCAATTGCCTTACAAGAGCAAATGACGGATTCTTGTGAAAAGCCCGGTTATGAGTGTTGTATAAAGAGTGTATTGGGATGCCGCACCGAATCATCTCCTGCGTCAATCCTATTTCATATCGTTGTATCACCTGACGATAATCTGTAACCAGGCCATTTCTCTGAAAATACGCGGCCAATACTTTAATAGCTTCATTCCGGATAACAAGAAAAAAAGACTGGATGTGTGTTGCGTATCTGTCTGAAATCACCATTCCATGATACAACGCATTCGATTTTTCGATTTCGTCAAAATCGTGTTTTAAGTCTTTGAACAGAATACAACTATCATTGATCAATGCAATTTTTGAAAAACACTCATATACTGGTTGGTTGAGCTCCGATTCCAACTTTTGAATGGCCTTGTACCACATACCGAAATCGTAACCCTCATTTTTTACCAAAAGCAATTCGATCTTCTGAGTTTCGAGATATGACAACGCCTCAGGCCGAAGATTTCGTTCATTGGTGATATAAATAAGCTTTACAAAATGCGGTCTTAATTGCTCAAGATAATACCTGACATAGTAGGGTATGCCGTCGCCGGAAACAAAACTGCTATAAAGACAAACCGAACTTTTCATTGCGCGGAAAGTTTTGTCCAGTGCGAACTCGCCGGTTCTGAATGCATACGATAATACTCATCTTCCGGATGTGGATTCACGGAATTTTCATACCATGGCATGTGCAGGGCGACGTGAGGAAAATTTGTTCGAAGGGCTTTGCATTCTCCTCCACCTTTTGCAAATGGAGCATACAAAGCAAAGGTGGTGTCTACCTTAGCCCGAAAGAAATTGTTATCTAACGTATCCTTCCAAAATTGGCTTTCCCAATCGATGACATCTTTCTTCAATTTGTAATGATCAGGCAAATTATCAATCCTCAAGGCCAAACCAATTTTATCTATGGTCAAGTCATCCTTAAGTCTTTCATACATCAGTTGTATGCTTTTGAAATTTGCGCTTTCATCTGGCACAACATCCGCATCAGTATAGATGTAGTAATCGCGAATGAGTTCATTGAACTCTTTTGTATTCCAGATAGCAAAAGGACCGCCATTCCTGTCCGTGCGAATAACCTTATGGGTGGTCGTATTGTAATAATCGAGTAACGGCGGATAAGTTGAGTCGTTATCTAAAATGAAGATATTGCTCATACCGTTAGATTCCAGCCAACTGATCAACTTCAACATATATGTATACCTGTTGCGATTGTTGATGATCACGGGTATTTTCGCTATGCCGGCTTCATTCAATGACTGATGTGAGATTCGGTAACCAACACGTTTCAATTTTCTGTTCAGCAAGGAAAATCTCTTACCAAGATCTCTATGGTTAAAAGTGAACACATCATATATTAGTTTACGCAAATCCATGGGATATCTCAACGGGCAAGGTAATTACCCAACCAATCATTAAAAGATCTGTAAGATCTGTATATAAATAAAAGCCAACTGCTGAAGTACAAATCCTGTATGCTATCCTTCTCTTTCCTTTGTAGCTCCTTACTCGTTGTATTGCTCAATCCGACTTCTTCATATCGCACCAGCACCCGCGGAATGTGTTTGATTTTCGCCTCGTGTTTCCTAAGAGCCCTTAGGATCCACTCGTAGTCACCGTATACTTTATAGTGCTCATTGAATGGGCCGGTTATTTCAAACAAACTTCGTTTGGCGAATATTGACTGATGGCAAATCATGCCGGTGAGTAGAAATTTTGTTGTAAGAATATTCGGTTGGCGTCTGACTCTCACGTTATCACCATTGAAAATTTCGACATCACAAAAAACAAGATCTCCATTGCTGCTTTTCTCTTGAATTCTCTGCAATGTCTCAGAATTTCTGAACTCATCTCCTGAATTCAGAAAAACAATATATTCACCTAAAGCCGCCGCAAGCCCTTTGTTCATCGCATTGTAAACACCAGTGTCTTTGCCGATCAAACTCCTGGTAATGCTCTTCTCAAACTCATGTATTACATCAAGACTTCCATCATTTGATTGACCGTCCACAACGATGTATTCGAAATCCGTGAATTTCTGGTTAATAACGCTTTGGATCGTTCTGCGCAATCCTTCGCGATTATTCAGGTTTATTGTTATGACAGTAAAAAATGGCATATCAAAAGGAATTCATGACTTCAACCACTCTTTCAATTTCGCTTTCTGAATGGAAATAAGAAATGGGCAAACTCAAAGTTGTTTGATGTATTTCTCTGGCTATGCTGCTATCATAGTCACCAAGAACTCCTTGCATTGCCTTCTGATCTGCAGGCGCAACCGGATAATGTATTTCTGTTCCGATTGAATGTTCTAACAGATATTTTCTCAAGTCATCACGGCGCTCATGACGTACATTGTAAATATGGTATACATCATGATAGTTTTGCTGTCGCAACGGTAAAATGAAGTCAGACTTCAATCCGTGGTGATAGATATCGGCAAGTTTGCGCTTGTGATTATTGATATCATCCAGGGCTTTCAATTTTTCTCTAAGTATTGCCGCCTGTAACTCATCCAATCTGGAGTTGTATCCAACCACTTCATTGTAATACTTTTTGGAGGAGCCATAGTTTCGCAACATCCGGATTTTAGACTCCAATGTTTCGTCTGAAGATGTCACTGCGCCAGCGTCACCCAGAGCTCCAAGATTTTTCGTTGGATAAAAACTGAAAGCAGCAAGATGTCCGAAATTTCCTGCACGAACTCCAAACTGACTTGCTCCATGAGCCTGGGCAGCATCTTCAATTACCATGAGCTTGTGCTCAAACGCAATTTGCATGATGCGTTTCATATCGCAGCATTTGCCGTACAAATGCACAGGCATGATCGCCCTGGTTTTAGCAGTGATAGCCTTTTGAATATTGACAGGATCGATATTGTAAGTTCGAATATCCGGCTCGGCAAGTACGGG
This sequence comes from Crocinitomicaceae bacterium, assembly GCA_040381475.1. Taxonomy (GTDB): domain Bacteria; phylum Bacteroidota; class Bacteroidia; order Flavobacteriales_D; family Sanyastnellaceae; genus JAIBBG01. Next base: position 38,262 of record JBEIHH010000002.1, read on the forward strand.
TTTTAAACCCGACTGAACGATAGCAAGTATTGTGGCTATATAAGTATTGGAGGGAACGATTACCTCAGCGCCAGCTTCCAGATCGAGAGCTTTTAAAGAAAGTACAAGAGCATCCAATCCATTCGCCACTCCGATGCATACATTACTTCCGCAATAATCAGCGAATTCTTTTTCAAAAGCAGCTACTTCTTTTCCCAAAACAAACCAACCAGAATTCTGAACACGATCGAAAGCATCCTGAAACTGTTTTTGAAATGGTTGATTCAGTTTACCGAGATTCTCGTATTCGATCATTTTTCGTAAGGTTGAAATATGTAGTCCGCAGGATCATAATTTTCAGATGCCAGCACCATGAGAATTGCATCAGGTGTGAAATCAAACATTTCATGCCAATCGCGTGTTTCCAGTATCAGACATTTCGAGGGCGCGTTGAGGTCAAAAGTTTCTTCCCTTTCTCCATCGTTATTGTAAATCTTGCAAGACCCCCGCAGGCAAATTGCTGCCTGAATGGTTTTATGGTGACGGTGCCCGCCCCTTCTCGAGTCGTCCACTCCATAGATGTAAAATATTCTGCGGATTTCAAAAGGAATAATCTTCTCGATCACAGTGAGATTGCCCCGTTTATCCGTAAATGTCTGTAAGTCGATGAGATGCGCCATACGCCGGCAAAGTTAGCGCTATATTTCACTACGCCGGTATACATGGTTTCCCAGTTTCCGGAATTGTTTTCTGCGGCCTAGCTTGTATCTCAGCCAATTCGTAAAGTTGGCCTTCAGGACGGCAAAACCCTGAGCAAAATGCGATGTATATGCTCCCGCTGCCATTCCGTTGGGATTTTCTATATACTCAACCTCGTGAATTACCTTTTCGCCAATGTTGAAGAGTTCAGAGGCATATGGCCTAAATAACAATTCCTTCCATGTATCTGAAATGCGATATCCTGCTCCCGCAAACTCGACAATGTCAGGATGGTAGAAGCGCATACCATGAAAATGGAAGAATACAACCGGAACAGGATTGGCGGCCGAACGGCCCTGAACGAACAACTTAGTCCCGTCTTTCGAAAGTCTGTACTGTTGTAAATTCCAGGGTGCAACACCTCCTCCTTCATGACGAAGGACATGCACTCCTTCAAATCTAGTAGTCCAGTCGTCGAGGTATTTCTGATCCCCGAATTTGCCATCTTCCAGACGGTTAAAACACCATTCCAGACAGGCATCTCTCCACCATCGAAGTATCTTCATGCCGCGCTCATCATTGCGGAACAGAACGTATTGAACGCAATATGTTCCACTTGTCACGCTCTGATCATATTCCGGCGTGTATCGGTGCTCAGTGATTAAAACTGAAGAATCAGATAACTCCTCGTTCAACACGCGTGGATCACTGTAAAAAATCATGTCCGCATCGATGTAGGTGCAATGATCGAGTTTGAATTTTTCCAGACAATAAAGAATCGTTGATGATGTGGCTGTCCAGCAATATTCTCCCGCCGTCCTTGTTGGTTTTACACGAAGCAATGACTCATCCTCAAAATCGATCAATGAAATGACAGTCAGGTTAGGCAAAGAAGCAGTCCTAAAATAATCGTATGTCTTATCATCAAATGCGAAAACATACAAATGAAATTCTGAGGAGACACGCGACAATGACTGATACAAAGCAAGACCTCTGGCCAAATAAGCCGAATTGAATAGCGTGCAATAATTTAGTCTGCCGTTCATCTTCTTCTTACAAAATAATAGCCCTTTCGATAGCAAACCACATCTTCAATGACATTGACACCATCAATTGAATCGGGCAACTCCCCGGCGATGTCATATTCACTCAGCCATGTCATGAGAAATTTCTCTTCATTCAAAAACCATGCAGGATAAGTTGCAGGATAAATTGATTGAGGAACCTTTTGAATAGTCAATCTATCAGTCTTACCCTGAATAAATGCAGTGCGGTCGACAATCACATTTTCAACACCTGCATCCAGAAATTTCTTAATCCAGATATAAGGATCATCGAGATAACACAATACACTAGAAAGTATCAGCACATCCGGCCGTTTCATGGCAATTGATTCTTCCAACGAAAAATAAAACTTCAATACTGCATTTTCAAACTCAGCCTTTCCTGCTTCAACAAAATGTTTTTGTTCTACTACACTCCAGGATTCAACTTTTCCCTTAAGTAAATTTCTATATTGAAAAAAGAGACTTCCAAGGGATCCACCAAAATCCAAAACACAGATAGGATCTCCTTTTTTCTGATAGACATGTTCCAGCGAAGAAAGAATTTCAGGCGAAAAACTAAAGTCATTAAACGTAACTCCATCGCGCTCAAAAGCGGCCTCACCACTCACTACCTTTCTCACAGAAGCCTGCACCTTCTTCAATATAGCATCGCTGTCGTAACCGGTGCAATCAGCTTGCGCTTCCTGCCAGCTTGTGTAGTCACCACTCCAGAAATTATCTAAATTGTTATTGCGAATTTTGCGGATGAGTCTCCCAACTTTCCTTCTCACCCTGGTAGAAAAAGGAATTTTCATGCCTTTGAAAAAACTCTTGAACAAATTCCTTCCTTCTTGGCTTTCCTCAATTTTGCCCGGCCAGCGTATTTCCGCAGATTCCTCAAATGAAACATTGTAAGTATTGATCCATGCGAGATGGTGGGTCCCGCTTCCGTCATTGCCAATATTCTGAACCAGTGAGCTGGCAGGATAAAGACATAGCTCATTCCTCAAAAGTGCACTGGCATACCACAGAATAGCCCATGAATTATTGGCACCTGATTGTCGGTCACGAAGCATTTGCAGATATGGATAACTTCCATCATAGTCGAGTGCATTAGTCAGATCATTCCTTTCGATTTCAGCTATTAATTTACCTGCGTCCCGTTCGAGTATACTCCATTTATTTTTCCAGCTAGCCCAACCCCAGCAATCTGCACCCCGAATAAAAAATGCGGAGTCCGGTTTATGTTCCAGCGGATATACATATCCCGAAATACAGGCAACTTCATCGCAATGCTCATACTTCAGCAATGCCTCATTCATGAATTTCAAGAAACTTTTAGCGACCAGGTGGTCATCTTCGAGAACAATGACACGACCATGTTCCTGAATAACATCAGATACACCCTGCATTACGTTCTCCGAGAGACCAAAATTCGACGAGCGCTCGATTACTTTAACAGATAAGAATCTGGATTCCCGTCTGGCAATATCGCGCGTCAGTCGCATTTGGTATATTGCCTCAGCAGATGCATCACCCGGAACGTGATCACAATAGATGATTAAATCCGTTTGAGCCGATTCGGCATTCAATGCCAATGCGCTCAATGTCCTCGCAAAGTGAGCCGGACGGCGATAGGCAAATATGATTACGGGAGCCAGCTTATGCATAATCACCTCCAACGTTAATCCATTGCCAGTCATTCACCCGAATTCCACCCGGATAGTCCTTTCTTACTTTGAAACCAAGAAAATAATCAGGCGCAAAAACAACTTTATCCTTCGTGACATTGAGCCAGGCCGCCCACCAGGAGAATGTGCTGTTGGCCGTGATGACTGCTGATGCATTCAACAAAATCTGAAAGTCTGTTATTTCATCATTGCTTTCGAAATGATAGTTATGTCTTACACCAAACTCCTTTTTCGTGTATTCAATATCATCAGAAACAAAAACTACCGGTCTCGAATCAGCATCTTCGATCATTGAAAGACATTTGTGATAATAGGATACAGGAAGGGTCATGTTTATGCCTCCTAAATCGTCGCCACCATAATTCAGATAATCAGATCTGCGAAGATGCACTGCTATATAGTTCTTTTGTCTGAAAGGCAGGTCAAGTTTTTCGTATGCACTTCGAACAAATTCAGTCAATTCAAACATATTTTTTACTTCTTCGGCATACTCTAAAAAGTACTTTTCAGACTGAAAAAAACCCGAGTAAAGGGCATTATCAACGTACTCTTTCAATTGAAAATTTTCATCACCCAGTTTGTTGGGCCAATTCAAGACATTTTTACAAATCAGTTTGAGAGATATCTGTTTCAAGAGAGTCTTTCTTCCACGGTAATGAAAATTATGTTCGCTCCTGCCAATTAGATTTCTCAAAATATAAGCTATGGCATTTCCATGATTTTCTTTCTTCAAAGTTTCGTTGTATGCGAAGTAATGCAGCGAATCAGCACCATAAATGAAGTAGGATGTTTTCAACTTTTTGGCAGCACAATGAATGAACGCGAGCTGGAACATCTGGTTGCCCATTCTTCCCTGTGAGATGACACCAATCATATCTTGAGCGATGAATTCGGGTCGATAGCGACGTAATTCGAATAGGCATAATCTTCAACAAAATCACCCAGGTGATTCTTAAATTGAATGGTGGCTGGCTGCAATTTCCCAACCTTGTATCCTTTGTTCAGAAGCATTTGTGCGACCTCTGCAAGGGTAACACGGGCATCAAGAAAAGTCCCTCCGTATTCAAATTGAACGGCTTCAATAATTGAAGGAATGAGAAATTCACCGCTACCGGTAAGAACTGACTTTTCATTACCTTCAGTATCTATCTTTAATAGATGAACCACACTTATACCCTTATCCTTTAAGTAAGCATCCATTCGTTTCAAGTCAATCAATGATTTCTGATCCAACTGCACATCCTTGCGCTCAAAGAGCGATGCCGAAGAACTTCCTGAAAAATCAAAGTGAATTTCCGCTTGTCCTTCAAAATCAGAAAGACCGAAAGCATTAACAATATATCTCGGGTCTTTTCCGAATTTCAATTTCAATTCTTCGAAGCACGAAGGCTGCGGTTCGAAAAGATGTATTTCAAAATCAGAGATTCCCTTATCACCAAGAATGCCGGCTATCATTTTGGAATATTCTCCCTGATTAGCGCCTACATCAAAAATAATAAGCTTGTGGGTTGCTTCTTTCAAAACAAGATTTGCAAAGTATGCTTCACCATTTTCCGAAGGATTAACAGTGACAATTCTTTGAGGTAGTAACTTCCGGTATAGCTTTCCCGGCAGCCAACGAAGGCGCTGATAAATCTTTCGTGCGGTGCTGCTGACATTGTACACGACCTGATAGCAAAGCGCTCCTGTCTGATTACTTAAAGAAGAAAAAACCGATACTTTTTTTCTGATGTAAAATGCATCTCCCCACTGCCATTTGGTCAATCTCAGATCAATACGTTGGAACCCCCGGTCGGAGAGAAATTTGTCCAATTGATAAAGCGTTGCACAACCAACGTATACTTCTCCTACGTTTATTTCGGTGTAAATAAAGTCAATGCTTTCGAGCTTTTTTCCCAGACCACGCAAAGCGAGTAGTTCAGCACCCTGCAGATCAATATTCAAAAAATTGCATCCAATAAGGCTGATACCATTCCGATCGAAATAATTGTCAAGACGGTGTGTTTTGAGTTTCAGGATATGATGAACGGAAATTCCCGGATGGTGCTCCTTATGAGTGCCAAGATCCAATATGGATGAAGACTGAAAATTGTTCGCCACTTTGAATTCGACCTCATCACCTTCCTTATCAGAAACCAAAACATTGTATGCCCTTTGACCCGGATACTTTTTCAACTCCTCATTCAACACCGGCATCAACTCGGGATTTCCTTCAATCCATATTACATTGGACACACCTACATCGCGGTAATCAGGAGCTTCTTCAGCCTGGTGTGCGCCAAGATGCAAAACACCGGAAATTTTTATTCCGTATTTATCGACGAGTTGTTTTACAGGTATCAGCATGCTTGTTATCCTCTATCAGATCGAAGGTATATCATCCCCGTTCTTCAGTCCATTTGTGCTCAGTTAAAATACTTCTATGAGAGGAGGGCACAATCCTTCCTGTTCCATAAAAATCTCCGTCTTCAACATCGATCATGGCCGCTTCCTGGACCCAGTCCAGCATTTCGCCACCGCGACTCAGTGAAATATTGACAGAATATTTCCCACCCGTCAATGGAAATTTGTCCAATCTGCAAGTGAATTTTCCTTGCTTTCCTATGTGGTCAAATGGCTTTGAAGAATATTCGTTGCCGAGAACTGTGTACAGCGATCCGTCGTATCCATATATAGCCACAGATAAGGCAACGCCATTCATGCGCTCCGGGTGCTCACATGTGTATGCGATACTGAATTGCACATGTTGACCACAAATGATAACGTCCAAAGCTTTTCCCGTTTCATCCGACACCTCAAATCCGGCGAGTTTCATCTGACCGCTTCCTTGTCTGTCTTTGCGACTTTGTAAATCAGTTTTACCAAGGTTCTGAGAAGATCGCATATAAAACCCAACCGCATCTTGTATAGGACACACTGGTTGAACAACCGTTCCTCTATCAAGAACAATTCCTTTATCGCAAAGGTTGGTAAGCGAAGCCATGTTGTGACTCACGAACAATATCGTGCGGCCCTGACCTTTGCTGATGTCTTCCATCTTGCCTATGCACTTCTTCTGAAACTGAGCATCACCAACAGCAAGTACCTCATCAACGATCAAAATTTCTGGCTCCAGGTGTGCCGCCACTGCAAATGCCAGCCTCACATACATGCCAGATGAATAGCGTTTAACTGGAGTGTCAATGAATTTGTCCACCTCTGAAAAAGCGACAATCTCATCAAACCTCGATTTGATTTCTGATTTGGTCATACCGAGAATGGCGCCATTGAGAAAAATATTCTCTCTTCCCGATAATTCCGGATGAAAACCCGTACCCACTTCAAGCAAGCTGGCAACGCGACCTTCAATTGTAATTTTTCCTTTTGTCGGAGCGACAATCCGCGAAAGCACCTTGAGCAAGGTTGATTTGCCCGCGCCATTTCGTCCAATGATTCCAAGACGTTCGCCTTGTTTTACTTCAAAACTGATATCATTCAATGCAAGGAAACGCTCTGTACTTTGTTCCGGTGATTTACTAAAAAGGCCTTTGGTTTTGTTGGCAATAACGTCTCTCAACGCAGTATATCTACCTCCGGTCTGATGACGGATCAAATATTCTTTCGAGAGATGCTCAACATTAATCATATGATATCTGCAAATGATTTTTCTGTTTTTCTGAAATAGTATACACCTGCGATCACCAGAATTATCGTTATACCAACAGAACCTAAAAAAGGCCACAACGCAAGCTGTATCTGTCCTCCAGTAATACACCACCTGAAACCATCTATTACACCGACCATCGGATTGAGGGCATAAGCCACTTTAGCCCATTGCGGTATCTGGGTGCTGTTGAAGATGGTATTGCTGCTGAATGCAACCGGTGAGATATACAAACCGAACTGTACAATAAATGGAATGATGTAGCGAAAATCGCGGTACTTCACGTTGAGTGCAGCAATGAGCAAACCAGGACCGAGAGCAGTAAAGAGAGCAAGCAGTAAAAAAAGAGGAAGCAGTAGTATTTGCCAGCCAGGCGCATATTGCAGGGCTAGCATGATCACTATCAAAATGAAAAAGGAAATCAGAAAGTCGATGAGACAAACAATAATCGTACTTACAGGAACGATAATTCTGGGAAAATAAACTTTGGTCAATAAATTTTGATTCCCGATAAGCGAATTGGCTGCTTCGCTGAATGCAGTTGAAAAAAACTGCCAGGGCAAAGTTGCGGCTGCGACCATAATGATTCTTGGCACGCCTTCACTGGGTATCTGAAAAAACCAACCGATAAACCAGAAAACAGCAATGGTTAAAGCAGGCCTTAAAACACTCCACGCTATGCCAATAGCAGTCTGTTTATATCGGACCAACACATCACGCCAAGCCAGAAAGTAAAAGAGGCCGCGAAAGCGCCAGAGATCTTTCCAGTAATTGGTATCGGTATTTTCAGGTGTGATGACTATCCGTGGCACCATATGGCGCAAAGTTAGCCCACCTGCCTCCAAATCTCCCAGCTTTTTTCAGCCTGTAAACGAAGCATTGACATGCCATTCATCGTCTTGGCACCTGCAAGTTTGCCCAATTGGAGAAATTTCGTTTCTTCAGGATTGTAGATAAGGTCGTAGAGAAAATGTGATGGGCTGAGCGCCTCGTAAGGCAGCTCAGGAGCAGCTGCTGCATCTGGAAACATGCCCATAGGTGTTGTATTGATGATGAGCTTATAGTGAGCAATCGAAACAGCGTTGATATCAGTGTATGCTACCGCATCAACTCCCTTTTGTCTGGAAACAAAATGAAAGGGAATACCCCATTGACGCAACACATAGGCCACAGCCTTTGCTGCGCCGCCGGTTCCAAGAATCAGAGCGCGTTCATAGTGATTTTCCAGGAATGGCTTGATGCTCATTTTAAAGCCATCCACGTCTGTGTTGAAACCTGTAAGTTTTCTATTGTCTATCCTTATGCAGTTTACCGCTCCCACAGCCGCAGCCTGGTCGTCCAGAACATGGAGATAAGGTATGATGTTTTGCTTGTGTGGAATGGTCACATTGAGTCCGCACAATTGCGGATGCTTTGCAATAAGATCCGGAAATGCGGATAAATCAGCGATGGGGAAATTTTGGTATTGGTGATCATGCAAGCCCAACGACTTGAACTTTTCAGTGAAATATCCCTGTGAAAATGAGTGACCCAGCGGATAACCTATCAGTCCAAAAAGTTTGTTGGTGTTGTTCATGTTTTTACCTCAGATCGGCACTCTTAAAAGAAAACGATTTCAGCCGGCACACCTTCTTCAATGTTGCAGCGATCCGTTTTATTTCTTCGAGAACTTCGCTTTCAATAACCCGATAACTATAGGAAGTAGCGAAACACCGATGATTCCAAATACCACAAGTTCAAAGTTGTTCTTTACTATTTCGAGACCTCCACAAGTGTATCCAAGCATAGTAATACCTATTACCCACAATAACGCTCCCATGATACAGAATGTGATATAACGGCGGTATGGCATATTGCCGGCACCGGCAACAAACGGAGCAACGGTGCGAACGATCGGAACAAATCTTGCCATGATGATGGCTTGCCTGCCATACTTTTCATAGAATGCTTCTGTTTGCGTTATATGCTCTCGTTTCAGAAACAAAATGCGGTCTCGCTTTTTTATTTGCACGCTAAAAAACTTACCTACAAAATAATTGACGTTATCTCCGCACAATGCAGCCAGAATAAGCAAAGGCATAAGAACCATTACATTAAGACCTACATTGCCGTTGGCAGCTGCAATTGCGCCAGCAGCGAAAAGCAATGAGTCGCCGGGCAAAAATGGCATCACGATGAGACCGGTTTCCACAAAAACAATGAGGAATAGTATTGCATAAACATAATTTCCGTAATCACTCACCATCACCATCAGGTGCTCATCGATGTGCATCACGAAGTCAAAAAGGGTCTTGATTACTTCCATACCGGCAAAAAAATTGGTGTGCAAAAATAAGGTAAGGTGCAAGTGAGCATCTCCCGGAAAAATCAGAGGAATCATTAAAACCGCAATTCTTGCCGGATGCAGATCCCCACAAAAAATTGCGTCCGGAAAAAAGAAATCAAAAACGACAAAGCCCGGTTTCAAAACCGGGCTTTGTCAATGAAAATGATGCTGTGCTGACTTGAATAATCGAACACAGAACTATAATCTTATTCTTCTTCTGCCTCAAAGAATTCTTTGATCTTGTTCAGGAAGCTGGCTGGTCCTCTTCCTTCTTTTTGTTTTTCCTTCAAAGTATCTGTCGCTTTGCGTTCATGGACCTGAGTAGACTGATCAGAATTCATTGACACGCTGTATTTCTCCAGACCGTTGATCACCAGACCAACACCAGTACTCATCGCAGGTATCAGCAAGTTCTCATTGGATGCCTTACTCACGTGTTCATTTGGATATCCAATTCTGCAATCCATGCCGGTTACATACTCGACCAGTTGTTTCATATGCTTTAACTGAGATCCGCCACCCGTTAGAACGATACCTCCGATGAGCTGCTTCTCATAACCGCTGTTGCGTATTTCGTAATAGACATGCTCAACGATTTCTTCCATGCGTGCCTGAATGATAGAAGCAAGGTTTTTAAGAGAAATCTCTTTTGGATCTCTTCCCTTCAAACCGGGTATGCATACAATTTCGTTGTCCTTATTTTCTGTGGCCAGCGCGCTTCCAAACCTCACCTTGAGCAATTCAGCCTGATTGCGCATGATCGTGCAGCCCTGCTTGATATCTTCTGTGATGATATTACCACCAAACGGAATAACTGCGGTATGACGGATAATACCATCCTGAAAAATGGCAATGTCGGTTGTGCCGCCACCAATATCTACCAGCACCACACCCGCTTCTTTCTCTTCCTCGCTAAGCACAGCAGCAGCGCTTCCAAGCGGCTCAAGCGTAAGGGCATCTACTGCAAGTCCTGCTTTTGTAACACACTTATAGATATTTTTAATCGCAGTGATCTGACCGGTGATGATATGGAAATTTGCTTCCAGGCGAATACCACACATGCCGATAGGTTCTTTGATGCCGCTTTCACTATCAACAGTAAACTCCTGAGGAAGTGCATGGATGATTTCTTCACCGGGAAGCATCACCAGTTTGTACATGTCTTCTACCAGCGCATCGATATCGGCACGCCTGATCTCTTCATCCATGTTCTTGCGCGTGCGAATACCTCGATGCTGCAGACTCTTGATGTGCTGTCCGGCAATACCAACATTCACGAGGCGAATGTTGACACCGCTCTCGCGCTCTGCTTCTTCAACAGCAGCACGAATGCTTGCGACAGTTTTTTCAATGTTAGAAACAACACCTCGCGTAACACCAATGCTTTCGCTTTTGCCTATACCCAATAGCTCAATTTTACCATTATCGGTTTTACGTCCTACCAGACAAGCAATTTTGGTGGTGCCAATGTCGAGGCCTACTACAATTTCAGAGTTCATGTTTATTTCCGGATTTCTGATTTCCTTTTTCAGACGCATGTTCAGCGGTGCGTCTTCTCCGCTATCTTTTCACACAAACGACCTGTCCGTCATATTTCACGTTGATTCTACTGTATTCATTTAAATCGCGTGTGTGCAGTGTATTTGCATAAAAAGCCATGAGCTTTTTAAACTTTTCTTCGAGGTTTTCGGCCTTGCCAATGCATATCTGATGATTGCCAACCCGAGGTATGATTTCAAATTCATTATCCGAATTCACATACACATGCTCAACCATGGCACTCCAGAATTCATGTTTGTTGATGAATGCAGTGAGTCTGTAAATATCATCGAGCATTGTGGCCTCGTCGAAGGCATTATCTCCCATGCGATCAAGGATGCTCGTGGTCGACATCTGTTCATTGATATGACCTGTGAAGACAGGTACTTTGGCAGAATAGTGATCCGAAAGCGACATGGTAAAGCCATCCTTGTCGAGATAAAAACTATGCCCTTGAGCTGTAAAAATTCGTGCCACCGGTGTGCGTTGCAATACTTTGATCACGCAGCGACCATCCACAGTTGTGTAAACATGTGCCTCGCGCACAGATGAATTTTCCCTGAGTTTGAGATGAATTGCGGCAATATCAATTTCACTGACATGCTTGCCGACAATCTGGTCAGTTGCTGAATTGGCAATTCTCGTTATCAGTGTTTCGTCGATGTATTTTTTGTCATCTGCTGCTTCAACCTGAACATCAAGCTTCCAGCAAACTGCATTGTGCTGCTTTTTTCCGACAAAACCCAGCAACACAAACAAAACGGCAGCACCGGCAAACGCGAGGCCATTGATGACCAGCATTCGCATCCTTTTCTTGCGACGAACTTCTTTTATCAGGGTATTGCCTTCGGTTTTCATCTTGGTTACTGCCGCTGACGCTGCAGGTCTTCAGATGGCACCTACAGCTCAGTTATGACTGAAAAGCCGCTACAACCGGCGCTACAAGGGCATCTATGTCGCCTGCCCCGAGCATTACAACCACCTGACGCGGTTTACTTCTCAGTTCTGCTAATAAATCACCTTTGTTCACTAGCTTTTTGGGCTTTCCGGAAATTTTATCCAATAGCATTTGTGAATCAATTCCCGGAATTGGAAGTTCCCTTGCCGGGTATATTGGCAGGAGAACAATATCGTCGAGCAATTCGAGACTGCGCGCAAATTCATCAGCAAAATCGCGGGTTCTGGTGAAAAGATGCGGCTGGAAAACCCCTGTAATGTTCATTTCCGGGTATAACTCTTTCACAGAGAGGATGCAGGCTTTCAATTCTTCAGGATGATGTGCGTAATCATCTATCAAAACAAAATCCGGACGCCGGATGTGGTATTCGAATCTTCTGCGGACGCCTCGAAAACTGCTCACCGCTTCGCGGATCTGATCTTCGGTGAGTCCTAGTTGCAATGACACGATTATGGCGGCTATAGCGTTCTCCACATTGTGTGTGCCGGGCAAGCCCGCTATCATGTTTACCCATTTTTCTCCGGGCGATTGAAAAGTAAACTGATATTGACCGTTCACAATCTCAATGTCGCGACCGCGAAAATCTGCGCTGTGATTGAGGCTGTAGCTTGAAATGCTCACCCCTTCATTGACCTTATCTTCCTGCAAAGGCAGTCCGGCCTTATAAATAAGTTTGCCCCCTTTCTTTAATCTGTTGGCGAAAAGCAGAAATGATTCAAGCATTTCGCTGTGTTCGCCATATATATCGAGATGGTCAGCGTCCATACTCGTAATCACTGAAATTTCGGGTGAAAGTGTCAGGAAAGAACGATCGTATTCGTCGGCTTCCACGACTGTCCATGGTGAATCTTTGGATAAAAGCAAATTGGTGCCGTAGTTGGTGGTAATTCCACCAAGAAATGCATTGCATCCGACACCACTTTGTGTGAGGATATGAGCAATGAGCGAGCTTGTAGTTGTTTTACCGTGGGTACCTGCCACCGCTATGGTGCGGGTGCTCGCCGTAATGAGGCCGAGCACCTGAGATCTTTTCATGAGATCGAACGCATTTTCTCTGAACCAGTTCAGTTCAGCGCTGGATGCAGGTATTGCCGGAGTGTATATAACGAGTATCTTGGTCTTGTCAGTATGCCGGATAATGCCGGGTATTTCAAGCACGCTGTCATCATAATGTACCGCGATACCTTCCATTTCCAACTCCATGGTGAGGGGTGTCTGGGTGCGATCATAACCCAAAACCTGCTTACCCTGCATGTGAAAATAGCGAGCAAGCGCTGACATGCCTATGCCACCGATTCCCAGAAAATAAAATACCTCAATCTGATGAAGATTCATGGCGGAAAGATAACTACACCAATTTGATGACCTCTTTTGCAATTCGTTCGGAAGCATCGGGCATTGCCATCGCCGCTATATTTTGTGAAAGTTTTGAAGACTGAATGGGGTCATTCATCAGTTGTATCACCACTGAACTGAGTTTTTCGCCGGCATCTGTATCACGGATCATCAATGCGGCATCCCTGTTCACCAGTGCCATGGCATTTTTTGTCTGATGATCCTCCGACACATTTGGAGAGGGAATGAACACAGCTGGTTTTTTTACCAGACACAACTCAGAAATACTCATGGCGCCTGCTCTTGAGACGATGATATCAGCCGCAGCATAAGCCAAATCCATATCACGGATAAACTCATGAACGTGCAGACCAGCAACTTCCGACTCACGCTTTTTCGCACTCTCAAAATATCCCTTTCCGGTTTGCCAGATAATTTGTATTCCCTTGGAAGTAAGATCCGAAGCAGCGGCGTCCACAGCAAGATTGATTGTCCGGGCACCAAGACTTCCTCCGATGATAAGCAAGGTTTTCTTCTGGCTATCGAGTTGAAAATGTTGAATGGCCTTGCCGCGTTTGCCCTCCAGAACGGCTACTTCCGCCCTCACCGGATTGCCAGTCAATATAATTTTTTCCTTGGGAAAAAACTTTTCCAGCCCTTCATAGGCCACACAAATCCGATCGACTTTAGTGGCAAGCAGTTTGTTCGTTATGCCCGGATATGAATTCTGTTCCTGTATGAGTGTCCTGATGCCCAATGCAGCAGCCATACGAAGCATCGGTCCGCTTGCATAACCACCCACTCCGATAGCAATATCAGGCTTAAACTCTTTGATTATTTTTCTGGCTTTCCAAAGACTTGAAATGACTTTGAAAGGAACCAATAAATTTTTCCAGGTCAATCGGCGCTGTATACCAGCAATTGGAAGCCCGATAATTTTATAACCAGCAGCGGGAACTTTTTCCATTTCCATTTTGCCCTCGGCACCGACGAAAAGTATTTCGGCTTCCGGACATAGGCTTTGAACCGCTTTTGCAATGGCAATTGCAGGAAAAATATGACCTCCTGTGCCGCCTCCTGAAATAATTACACGCATGATTTACTCTTAGAATTATGCTGTTACCTGATTCACTTTGGTTACTCTCTCGCCAAGATCTTCTTCCAATTCATCACGGCTCCTGCAAATACTTAAAATAATTCCCAATGCCAGACATGTGAACAAAGTACTTGTTCCACCCATGCTCACCAATGGTAATGGCTGACCCGTGGTAGGAAACAGACTTACTGCCACAGCCATATTGATGAATGCCTGAATAACCAGCATAAACGCAAGCCCCAGAGCAGTCAGCTGCGCCCCCATTTTAGGATTGTGAATGGAAAGCCTGATCGTTCGGTACAACAAAATGAGGTATAACAATACCAGGGTTATTCCCCCAAGCACTGAGCCATATTCCTCAATGATGAAGGGGTATATCATATCGGAATATGGGTGAGGCAAAAAGTTTCGGGAGCTACCCGAGCCAGGACCTTTGGGTATGATGCCACCCTCATGTATTGCATACTTCGCCAGATCAGTCTGATAGTTGCCATCACTATCGTCGTTCACAGCGTTCACAATTCTGTTCTTCCATGTCTTGTATCGACCGGGGAATCCAGTGGTTTCGCCTACGATGATAATGACAATCAACAACCCGAAACCGGCCATTATCAGCTTACTCATGTGTTTAAATGGCACTCCGGCCAAAAACATCATCAGAATATTCACAAAGGCAAGCATAGCAGCCGTGGAAAAATTTGCCGGCAAAATCAAACCGCAAATCAATGCAATAGGCCATAAAACGGGAATAACCCCTTCTTTGAAGTCATGAAGCAGATGGCGCTTGATGGCCAGCATTCTCGCTGTATAAATAACCAAAACGATCTTGGCGAAATCGCTCGGCTGGAAGGTGAGTCCAATGAGCGGAATCGCTATCCAACGATTTGCGTCATTCAGGTTGTGACCAAATACCAGCGCATAAGCCAGCAGCAACGCTGCAATCCAGATCAGCAACTTGGATAAGTGTGCGAAGTATTTGAATTTCAACCTGTGCACATAATACATGATTCCGAAACCCACGCCTATCATGAGCGTATGCTTGATCAGGAAACGAATATTGTTGCCATGCGCTTTGTAAGCCAGGGTTGATATGGCGCTATAAACAGCAAGTATCGAAATAAGCGACAGGAAAAATGTCACCATCCAGATCGTCCGATCTCCCTGCAACTTGTTGAGTAGATTTTTCATTTTCCTGAATATGCGAAACTCTCACAAATCCCTGAGTTCACGAAAATTGCTTTCCGTTCTTTTTCACACAAGGGTGTGCAGGAAAAAAAAATCCCGGACAAGCCGGGATTTTGCAGATAAAAATTCTATCAGTTATTGGAGCATCACTTTTCGGGTGACCACTCTTCCTGCTTGTTCCAGTCGAACGAAATACATTCCGCGAGAACGGTCACTTAGATTAAAACGATAACTCTGTTCTCCAAGGTTGATTTCAGAGTTAAGCAATACCGCAACTTCCTTTCCTGTGATATCGATCAGACGGATCGTTGTTAAAACCGGGCTATAATTTTCGATATTCACGAAAAGCGTTTTTGTTGAGCTTTCTATGCCGGCGCTGAACTCTGGGCTCAAAGCAAGAACAGGCGCAATACTGTTTGGCGAATTGGCCTGAAAACCACCACCCATGCCGTTGTGGAAAGTGCACACGTAACCATAAATTCCTGCAACCTCTACTGTGTAGTCGAAAGTCGGATTCTGCATGTTCAATGGTGCTGCCCATGTATCCGCTCCTGCAGGCACAGAAACTGAAGTCGTATTGTGCGACCCATTGGTCCAAACGAAGTGGATCACGTCACCAACATTCACAGACAATGTGAGAGGTGCAAATGAATTACCATCCTGCGTTATGGTAACTGTATCAGCATTAGCGTTTTGGAAAGCCGCACAAAACAACAATGTAAAAGCAAAGTATAATTTTCTCATGTATTTAATCCTATTGATTCCTCGAATGTAGTTAAAATGGTAACTGTCCCGCAAATCTTCACATTTATTTATGAATTAATAACCCAAAAAAACAAGAAAGGTTGCTTCCACATTACTTGAAAGCATCGAAGCCGGTGACATCCATACCCGTAATCAGCAAGTGGATGTCGTGCGTTCCTTCATATGTAATCACAGACTCGAGGTTCATCATATGGCGCATAACAGGATATTCGCCTGTGATCCCCATACCGCCCAACATCTGGCGTGCATCGCTGACAATTTGTTTGGCCATAGCAATGTTGTTTCGTTTAGCCATGCTTATCTGGGCTGTGGTGGCACGACCCTCGTTGCGCAACTGACCAAGACGGAATGTAAGCAGTTGAGCCTTCGTGATTTCCGTAATCATTTCAGCAAGCTTTTTCTGCTGCAGCTGAAATGCTCCAATTGGCTTTCCAAATTGAATTCTTTCTTTGCTGTATTTCAACGCAACATCGTAGCAGTCCAGGGCAACGCCAATAGCGCCCCATGAAATGCCATAACGCGCCGAATCAAGACAGCCAAGAGGCGCGCCCAGTCCGCTTTTACCGGGAAGTATATTTTCTTTTGGCACCTTGACATTGTCGAATATGAGCTCACCTGTATCACTCGCACGAAGACTCCATTTACCATGCATGGTAGGCGTTGTAAACCCTTCCATGCCCCGCTCCACAATCAGACCATGGATACGACCTGACTCATCTTTTGCCCATACAACTGCAACCTGAGCAAACGGAGCATTGCTGATCCACATTTTTGCACCATTCAGAAGATAATGGTCTCCCATATCCTTGAAGTTGGTAATCATTCCTCCGGGATTGCTGCCATAGTCGGGTTCCGTCAAACCAAAGCACCCCATCCATTCGCCTGTAGCAAGTTTTGGAAGGTACTTCTTACGCTGCTCTTCACTTCCGTACTTATATATCGGATACATTACCAGCGAGCTTTGTACCGATGCTGTAGAACGCAAACCACTGTCGCAACGCTCCAATTCCTGCATAATCAGACCATACGAAATCTGATCGAGTCCTGCACCGCCATATTCAGCAGGTATATATGGACCAAAGGCGCCAATTTCGCCCAGACCCTTGAGGAGGTGTTTGGGAAACTCACATTTTTCTGCAGCTTCTTCAATAATTGGTGATACTTCCTTCTTCACCCATGCACGGGCCGTATCACGAACAAGCTTTTGCTCTTCAGTTAACCATTCATCCATGAGATAATAGTCATGGCCCATATAATTGTCAGTACGCATTGCGATTGGTTTTATTTATTGCAGTTTTATTGATAATCCAGTTTTTTTCGGTGATCAACACTCGCTCCGTTCTGAATAATCGGGTGCGAATTTACAACGGTCCTTTCAGAACATTCCTTCCTGCTCTTTGTTCAATTCGTACCAGGTATCCGATGACAGGTTTTTTCCTTTGCTCGCGGCTACTGCCAGTTCATCGCAACGTTCGTTCATGGGATGTCCGTTGTGCCCACGAATCCACTCAAACTTCACCTGATGCTGAGATGCAATGGCCAAATAACGTTTCCACAGATCAGGATTTTTCACATTCTTCCATCCCCTCCTGATCCATCCGTCAATCCATTTTTTTTCCACTGAGTCGACAACATATTTGGAATCGCTGTAAACGGTCACATGACAACCCGGCGTTTTCAAAGATTCCAGAGCTACACAGACACTCAGAAGTTCCATTCTGTTGTTGGTTGTCAGACGAAACCCGGCACTTAACTCTTTGTAATGCGGCCCACTTTGGAGAATAGCCCCGTATCCGCCCGGACCAGGGTTTCCGCTAGCTGCTCCATCAGTGAATATGTTGATCCTGATGCTAATGGAACAGAAATTGAATATTGTTCGAAAAGAGTTTTACTGCAATAGCCAGGAGAATAATTCCAAATACCTTTTCAAGAACATTGATACCGGCTATTCCCAGAAATTTTTCAATACGGCCGGTAAGCTTCAACACAAGAAAAATCAACGGCATATTCAAAGCCACCGCCACCAGTATATTGACTTGCTGGTATTCTGCACCAAGCGATATCAATGTGGAAAAAGTACCTGCCCCTGCTATAATAGGAAAAGCAAGCGGCACAATTGAAGCTGCCTTTTCTGTTCCTTCCTTCTGCTTGAATATCTTAATACCTAGAACCATTTCCATGGCAATAAAAAACAGTATAAAACTGCCAGCCACGGCGAAAGAATTCACATCCACACCAAACAGCCCTAAAAATTTTTCACCGATAAAAAGAAATACCGACATCAAAAGAAAAGAGACCAGCGTGGTTGTGATCGGCTGAATATTACCTACAGTATTTTTAATTTTCAGTATGACAGGAATGCTGCCAATGATATCAATCACAGCGAACAACACCATAAAACAAGAAGCTACTTCCTTCCAATCAAACATGTCGCAAAACTATCACATTTAGATTCAGCGGATGTAGTTACATCTTTTCAAAAAGACTTGAAAGCACCAGCGGGAAATGCTCCATCTCAAGGGCGCGCACTCCGGCTTCGATTTCCTTTGGTCCATATCCCGGAAGAATTTCAAATTTTGCCTGAAAAATGATCTTGCCTTCGTCGTAGCGTTCATTGACATAATGGATGGTAATGCCTGATTCTTTTTCTCCCGCGTTGTAAACTGCCTGATGAACATGATGGCCATACATGCCTTTGCCACCAAATTTTGGCAACAAGGCCGGATGAATATTGATAATCCTATCCGGAAATGCTGTTATGATATGCTCCGGCACCTTCCATAAAAAACCGGCCAACACGACGAAGTCCACTTTGCTCTCTTTCAAAACGTGAAGGAACGAATCACTTTCGAGGAAGGATTTTTTATCAAAGACAACTGATTCTACTCCATATTCCTTCGCAATATCCAACACACCGGCGTTTGGATTATTTGTGGCAATCAACACCACCTGAACCGACTCAGATCCTTTAAAATGTTGAAGAATATTGCGTGCATTACTTCCGGCACCGGAAGCAAGAATAACTAATCGAACCACTCTGTTTTTTTGTGCGAAAGTAAAACTTGTCAGGCACGTTTGTTATGTGTTTGAGTTTCTGATTGAACTCATTGATAACATTCTTCCTATTGCTCACCTCCAATTTCGTTCTAGTCGCTTCAGCAATTTTCCGGAAATGGTGTCGTGCAAAACAAAGCTTAAGAATTTCTGAAAATCGATCCATACTTTCATCCTGGTGCAGTAGGTTTGAAGCAGAAAACACAGGAATATGTCCATCAAAACTCACGAGGTCACCAAAAAGTACGGATCACAACTGGCGCTCAACAACGTGTCATTCTCAATTTCACAAGGTGAAATAGTAGGGTTTCTTGGACCGAATGGCGCAGGCAAAAGCACCATGATGAAGATTATTACATGCTATATCCCACCAACTTCAGGCCGAGTTGAAGTTTGTGGATATGATGTGATGGAGAAGAGTATAGAGGCCAGAAAGTGTATTGGCTACTTACCTGAACACAATCCGCTGTACACCGAAATGTACGTTCGTGAATACCTGAGTTTCGTTGCGGGCATTTATAAAATACCCAATATAAAAAGCCGGGTCGAGGAAATGATCGACATGGTCGGACTCAGTGTTGAAGCTCACAAGAAAATCGAAGCCCTTTCCAAAGGTTACAGACAAAGAGTTGGTATCGCTCAGGCTATGATACACAATCCGAAGGTTCTTATATTGGATGAGCCAACGAGCGGTCTTGATCCCAATCAGCTGGCTGAAATCCGTGATCTCATTATTCGCATAGGAAGGGAAAAAACGGTGCTGTTATCAACGCACATCATGCAGGAAGTTGAAGCCATTTGCAGTCGCGCAATCATCATCAACAAAGGACAAATTGTAGCTGATAAACCAACCTCACAATTGCGTGATGCCCTGGATGGAGGCGGATATCATCTCGAAGTTGAGTTCAGTGAAAGCATCAACAAGAACCTCCTAAGTCATTTGAAAATGATAACAGAAATGAGGTCACTCGGCGACAACAAATGGCTGATTGAAATTGCGGGTAGTCAGGATATACGGCGTGAAATTGCAGATGCAGCAACATCCGGTGGTATTACTATCCTCACAATGCTCAGACGGGAACAAAAGCTGGAAGATGTATTCAAGCAGCTCACATCCGGAGCTGACAAGGTAGAAGCGAATTGAGATAATAAAGAGCAGTCTATTTCAGATGTTCAGGTATCTGACACACAGGAATGGGCAACATTTTATGCTGGTTGGCACGATTCATTCGCCAGTAAATCCGAAGTACCTGTTTTTGTCGCTCAGTTATCAATTGCTCATCAACCAATTCTGTCGACCATGCCCCATTCCTTTCTGTCCAGGTCCTGATAAACTCCATGGCCCATTCCAGTTCAGGATAGCTCGCTCCTATCTGATCTTCATCCGTTCGGTCATCTCCCCACAAACCATCAGTTGGTGGGGCTTTCAGAATGCTATCAGCGATACCCATTTGTTTAGCCAAAGCATACACTTCTGTTTTATACAAATCGGCAATGGGAGATAGGTCAACACCACCATCGCCATATTTCGTATAAAATCCAACTCCAAAATCTTCAACCTTATTTCCGGTACCTGCAACCAAAAGCTTATGGATACCGGCAACATAGTACAGCGAGGTCATTCGCAATCTCGCCCTGCTGTTGGCAAGAGAAAGGTATTTGACCTCGTCGGTGGAAGTAACCTGAGGCATCGCAGACATGAAAGCATCAAATGTCTGAGTTAACTCAATCTGCGCACTCATCACATTCGGAAATTTGGATTTCAGCCAGGAAATATGCTCCTGTGCCCTGCTCACTTGGCTGGATGCCTGGTATATTGGCATCTCAAGCAAAACAACCTTTCTGCCCGTGAGCGCGCAAAGGGATGAAGTAACAGCCGAATCAATACCTCCGCTAACTCCAATAACAAATCCGTTGGTTCCGCTTTTTTCCGAATAGGTCTTCAGCCAATCAGTAATATGATCAATTATTCCCTGAGTATTCATGCTTAAAAATAAAGAGTCCCGCTCAAAACGGCAGGACTCAATGAAAAATTCTTTTGTATTAATCGTCAGAACAAAAATCCGACATTCAGTGCTATAAAATTATTTATACTCTTCAATTTGAAGGAGGTTGGCTTCAAACCAGCTATATCAGCGCTTCCAGCTGCATTTTTTACCACACCATCGCTTGTGAGTACATTGTTGAAACCATTATCAAATGTAATACCCGCAAGAATGCTGGCATCGCCACTGAGATTGAATTCAATACCAGCTGCCATAATGAGGCTGGTTCTGAAAATACCAATATCATCCTTAATGTCAACTTCTTCCTCAGAAAGTTGCTTAATGGTTGAAACGATCCATTGATCAGTGGTATCCGTTTTTTCACGCTCCTGCAGATAGGTTATCTCATCATTAGCGCTTGCCTTGATGTTGAAACCAAGGCCTAAACCAAACTGAGCCCAATACGTCATATAACCAATCTCGTTGGTTCTCAGTTTTAGTGTCAAAGGAATTTCAAGGTATTGCATATTATATGTCCTGACACGCTCTGCAATGATCTCAGTGTTGCTGGTTGCTCCATCCTTGCGAACTCCTCCGGTATACAAATAAGACAATTCGCCACCGGTGCGAATAATATTGAGGCCTGTTCCAAAAGCATATCGATCCGTGAACATCTTGTCTATCATAACGCCAAAACCGAACTTGATCTTGTTGCCGCCGGCCTCAATGTTTTTGTTCTCCGGTTTCATCCAGGAAATATTCGGGTCTACATGCAACGCGATTTTCCATTCCTTGTCCTGAGCCATGCCGGCCATTGCCATACAGCACGCTACGATAATCAATACACTTTTTTTCATGCTTTAAAGTTTAACTGGGTTAAAATTGCTGCCTCAAACGGAACATTGTAATTCACTTATTTGCAAACTTCCGGCTAAGCAGCGGTCAAAACTAATCTATTTTCTAATGAAATATACTGTGATCATTTTCATGTTATTCATGGTCGGATGTGAAGGGTGTGAAGAAAAAAAGCCTTTGCAAAACGTGGAAATCAGTCCTGAATCGGCAGGCATCAATGTCTCCTTCAGCCGGCTGGACAATGATCTGTTTACAGCTGACTTTTCACAACCTGAGATTGCCAGCCAACAACTGTACCGAAAATACGGAGGCTTTTACTGCAACTTCATTGAGAATGACCTTCGGCTCGCTGCGTGCACCTCAGACAGTGTAGGAAAAATGCTTTTGCCTTTTATAAGTAACAAGGATATCATCGAAACCCGCGACGAGATCAACAAATTATATACGGATGAAAAACTGGAAAAATTCAATCAGGAGCTGACTGATGCCTTGCGCAAATGGAAACATTACTTCCCAGACAGTCTCGTGCCCGGAATCATATACTATCAAAGCGCCTGGAATTCTAACATCCATGCAACGGATTCGGTGATTGGTATTTCGCTTGACACGTACCTCGGTTCAAATAACAAAATCACCAGACAACTGTCTCCGGAATATTTTCCAAACTACATGAAAGAAAATATGGATGAAAAATACCTGGTGACTGACGCAGTTAAAGGATGGGTTGCCTGGAAGTCGAGAAACCATTACAATAGAAAGGACTTGCTAAGTGAAATGATTTTTTACGGTAAACTCATGTACATCTCAGAGGCATTGATACCTGATACTCCGGATTCACTGCTTATGAGCTGGAGCAGCGAACAGCTTCTATGGGCAGAGTCACATGAAAGGACCGTGTGGAAAACAGTAGCCAATGAAAAGGTTATGTTTCAAAGCAAGGGATTCGAAATCAACAAATGGTTTGCAGACGGACCTTTCACGGGAGCAGAAGGAGTGCCACAGGAATCACCGCCGCAACTGGGTGTCTGGCTTGGCTGGAACATCGTACGTCAGTACATGGAGAAAAATCCTGCGACTCCTTTATCTGCTCTGCTGGCAGACAATGATTATCAAAAAATTCTGTCAGCCTATTCACCGCGCAGATGATGTTTCTTTGTACCCTCAAACAAAATTCATGAGAAAAGAACAAATCCGGTTTGATATCGAACTCGACGACAACAATATTCCCGAGACAATCACATGGCTCGCATCAGAGAATCAAAAATCATCAGAAGTGAAAGCTATGATCATTTCTGTTTGGGACAAAAACGAACAGAATGCCATGCGCATTGATCTCTGGAACAAAGAAATGCAAGTGGAAGAAATGAAACAGTTTGTGCATCAGACCATACTCACTTTGGCGGATAGTTTTGAAAAAGCGACAGGTGAAAAGCCAATGGCCGATACGATGCGTGATTTTTGTGAGTACTACGCGGAAAAAATGAATATCAAGAGCCCTATGGGCTAAAGATTGCTCACTTCTGAAGGGCATTAGCGATAAATCCCATAACACGCTCACGGCCAAGTCTGGTATGCGCTGAAGTGACAAATACGTTCGGTAATTCAGAAAAGGTTTCTAACAAACGATTGCAGAATGCATTGACATTGCGTTCTACAGCTCCTGGTTTTTCCTTGTCCGCTTTGGTGAAGACAATAGCAAATGGCAATCCGTTTTCACCAAGCTTCTGGCAAAATTCCAAATCAAGTTTTTGAGGTTCTAGCCTTGCATCTACAAGTACCATGGTGCATTGCAGATTCTCGCGCTCGTCCAGATAACCCGTGATCATTTCTTCCCACTTCAGTCTTTCCGTTTTAGCAATCTTCGCGTACCCGTATCCTGGCAAATCGACGAGGTACCATAGCCCTGCATCACTCTCTATATTGAAGTGGTTTATCAACCTTGTTTTACCTGGTGTAGCGGAAGTCTTGGCAAGATTTTTTTTGTTGACCAGCATATTGATAAGACTGCTTTTACCAACATTGGATCTGCCTATGAATGCAAATTCTGGTTTGTCAGGATCAGGGCACTGAGAAAGTTCAGACGATGATTTAAGAAATTCGGCGAGGGTAATTTTCATCATACAGATCAGATGCCCTTTTCTTTCATCCAGTTATCCAGAACCGTATTAAAAATCTGCGGATGTTCCATCATAGGAGCGTGGCCACATTCATCAATCCAATACAATGATGAATTGGTGAGAAGCTGGTGAAACTCTTCAGCCACTTCCGGAGGTGTTATGGTATCATTTTTACCCCATATAAGGCAGGCAGGCATCTTCATGTTTGGAAGATCTTTTGCCATGTTATGACGAATAGCAGATTTAGCCAATGCAAGAATGCGAAGCACACGATTGCGATCATTCACGATTTCAAAACACTCATCTACCAACTCATCTGTTGCATGCTTCGGGTCAAAAAATGTCAGACCAACCTTATGACGAATAAACTCTTTGTCTTCACGACGAGGAAAACTCGAACCGAATGCATTTTCATATAAACCCGAACTGGCAGTTAATATGAGTGACCCAACTTTTTCAGGATGCTCCTTACAATACACCAATGCCACGTGACCACCGAGTGAGTTGCCAAGCAAATTCACTTTGTCATATTTTTTATGGTCGATAAAATCTCTGAGAAAATGGGCAATGCTTTTAACGCCAGTAGTCAAAACGGGCATGGTATATAAAGGTAGCATTGGAATTACGACAGTGTAATTCCTTTTGAAATGCTCTATCACATCGCGGAAATTGCTGAGTGCACCGAACAGCCCGTGTAACAGAATCAAAGGTTTTCCCTGACCTTCTTCAATGTATTTGAAATTACGTTCTTCCTTGATTTGATATTCCATAAACCGAACTGTGCAGCTTCTGCCGTACGCGAAGGTAGAAAAATTTTGCCGCTCGAAGCAGAAAGGTCAACTAAGTCTTATGATATGTTCAACAAAGTGTTGTCTTTTCCGAAGCGCTTCTGCATCCATACCGCTCAACTATTACCACAGAATCCCACCACTCCGATATAAAAGCAATCGACTGCCCGAATCCAGAATAAACTTTTGTCGCAAAACCATTGGCTGAGGCCCTAAGCAGTAATACTGAATAGGTGTCGACATACAGTCAGGATTCCCTTAACTCAGTTCTGCTCATGGGTCAAAACAAAACGGGCTTGTCAAACCGGCCTGGAATCCTTCGCATTTCGCAGGCAACCATCAAACGGGTTCGATTTTCAAGAACACTCTACACTTCAACTTGCAATCCATCTTGAATCGAACATTTCGTATAACACTTCCTATCAAACACTTGATGACACAATCCATAGGATTAGATCAATGGGGTAGTTCTTTGTCCAGACCAACTATCCAAATTCATCCCACGTTTTACCACATCTCCATTTTTCACAATATTCACATTTATATTGCTATTTTTCAAATACTTATAAAAACAGACATTTTCCATGACAAATGTCATTTTTTCAACAAAATGGCTATTTCGCTACCTATGTGGTAAAATGTGGTAAAAAGGATATATTTTCGTCCCCATCAAAGCGGAAAAAAGAACATGCTCAGGCTTTTAGGAGAATATCCGTGCAAACTGGACAACAAGGGAAGATTCTTGTTTCCTGCACGCCTGCGTAAGTCTCTCGAACAAGTTATCCACCAGGGTTTGGTGATTAACCGGGATATCTATTCGAGATGCCTTGTGATCTATCCGCTGACAACATGGGAAAAGGTTTCAGCCGGCTTGGAGGATATGAATCCTCACGATAGACAAGAGTCAGACTTCATCAGGTTTTTCCTCAACGGAGCAACTGAATTGGAACTCGACAGCGTGGGCCGCCTGAACATTCCCTCGCACCTATTGGAATATGCTGAAGTGGATTTAAAAAAGAACAACGAATTGGTGCTGTGCGGATTAGGTCAGAAGATGGAATTGTGGAACAAAGAAACCCGCAACAAAAAATTCAATTCACCCGATTTCGATTTCGCAGCTCTTGCTGAAGAAGTGCAGAACAGAAGAAAAAACAAGTAACACCTCTCGGATGTCAGATGATGTCTGTAAGTGATACAACAATAAAATATGTCCGGGATTAAGAAAGAAGACGGTTACCACCGGCCGGTTCTCCTGAAAGAATCTGTGGACGCGCTGAACATCAAGCCTGACGGGGTTTATGTGGATGTCACCTTCGGTGGTGGAGGTCATTCAAAGGAAATTTTGACAAGACTGGAAAATGGTAAACTGATTGCTTTTGATCAGGACCCGGAAGCAAAAGCCAACGCCCTGAAAGACCCACGGTTCAAACTTGTAGATCAGAATTTCAGGCATTTAAAAAATTGGCTGAAACTTCTCGGGCAAGGATCTGTAGATGGTATACTCGCCGACCTTGGTGTTAGCAGTCATCAGTTCGACAGTGAATCGAGAGGATTTTCTATTCGTTTTGATGCAGCGCTCGATATGCGCATGGACATGCAACGTGAACTCAGTGCGCAGAAACTGATCAACACCTACGATGAAGAAGACCTGCGTCGTGTTCTTTCAGAATATGGAGAACTTACACATGCCAAAGGGATGGCACGCAGTATCATTCAGGCGCGACCACTGCATTCAAGTGAAGAGCTAAAACTAGCCATTCGAAAATTCCTTCCTGCGTTCAAAGAGCATAAAATACTCGCTCAGGTATTTCAGGCGATTCGGATAGAAGTAAATGATGAGATGGAAACGCTGAAAGAATTCCTGATTCAAAGTGCTGAAATGCTTCAACCGGGAGGAAGACTTGTTGTCATCAGTTACCATTCACTCGAAGACCGACTTGTAAAAAACTTTTTCAAGACGGGGAATTTTGAAAGTGAGCCAGTCAAAGATTTTTTCGGAAATCTTCTGCGGCCTATGGAGCCGTTGCAGAGCAAACCGATCGGTCCCGGTGAAGACGAAATAGCCGCGAACACACGTGCAAGAAGCGCCAAAATGCGTGTAGCAGAAAAACGCTGATTGCAAGACAAATAAAAATGAAAACAATTCTGTCTGCGTTCTGAGCGCATGCAGCTTTAACTATAAATGAATACCTACAGAAACGAATCCGTGGCGGAAGAAAACAGCCGTGAGGAGCGCCCTAGAAAAAAGGGCTCCGCGGGCAAGCACATTCAGCGCATACTCAGCGGTGAATTTCTCGTGCGCGAAGGCATGATCAGACATATGCCTTTCATCGCTTTTCTCGTAATGCTCTTTATTCTCAACATTGGACTCGTTTACTTTTTTGAAAATACTGCCCGTGAAAAAGTGCGACTGCAAAATGAATTGAACGAACTGCGGTCACAATACAACACAACACTGAGCCAGTTGGAAAAAAGCAAACAACAAAGCAATGTGGCACAAGCCATTCAGGACATGGGCCTTCATGAATTGCGCACACCACCAGAAATAATTGATGTAGAGGAAGGATTTTTTGAAATAGAAAACTAGGCAAAAGTTTTCATGCAAAACAGTAAAAACAACCATATCAACCAAACCCACACTCCGGATCCTTCAGCCCAAATGAAGGATCCGGGTGCTGAGGCTAACACTTCCATGATTCACGGTAAAGCATGGATGTTATTCTCGGCAATCTGTATTCTGGCGGTTGCTATAGTTATCAAAGTATTCATCATTCAACTCTTTCCGGACGACAAGGCCCAGGCGCTTGCACAAAATTTCACCTACAAAATCAACGAAATCGCTCCGGTTCGCGGACAAATAATATCGGCCGATGGAAGTCTGCTCGCTACACGTGTGCCTGAATATGACATCCGATGGGACGCCAAGTCCGAATATGATAAGAATGAATTCAAAACCAAACTCGATTCATTGGCGCTTTGTTTTTCCAGACTCTATGGTGATAAATCATCAGTTGAATACAAAGCCATATTCAAAAAAGCTCTCAGCGATGGAAACAGATACGCTGAAATACGCGATCATGTGAATTACAATGATTTGCAGGAAGTGAAAAAATTCCCTTTCATACGCAAGGGGCAATTCAAGAGTGGCTTCGTTTTCGTACAGAAATACATACGCGATCAGCCTTTCGGATCACTTGCTGCAAGGACTATAGGAATGGAGCGTCAGGAAAATAAGGTTGGAATTGAGCTGGCCTACGACGAACTCCTTTCAGGTAAAAAGGGAAAACAACTTCAGGAAAAAATTGCAGGTGGAGTATGGAAACCTATGTCTACCGACTATATAGAAGAACCAGAGCCAGGTTGCGATATCGTAACTACCATTGATATACACCTGCAGGATGTGGCACATGCGGCGCTTCGACGCCAGCTTGAACAACACGGTGCCGCCTGGGGTTGTGCTGTACTCATGGAAGTTGAAACAGGCTTTGTCCGCGCCATTGCAAACCTGTCGAAAAATCCGGACACAGGTGAATACACAGAACGTC
Source organism: Crocinitomicaceae bacterium (assembly GCA_040381475.1). GTDB lineage: Bacteria > Bacteroidota > Bacteroidia > Flavobacteriales_D > Sanyastnellaceae > JAIBBG01. The sequence goes on from JBEIHH010000002.1 coordinate 66,868, forward strand.
TCAATTGGGCCATCCGGGAAAGTGTTGAACCAGGATCAACGATGAAGCTCGCCTCACTTATGGCTTGTCTGGACGACGGCCTCATAGAACTTGATGACAGTATCGCCACCGGCAACGGTATAGCATACTTCTATGATCGTCCGATGAAAGATTCGAACTACGACAAGGGCGGTAACGGAACTATTTCAGCGGAACAAGTCTTTGAAAAATCATCCAACATTGGCACTGCAATGATTGTGAAAGAAAGCTATACCAAGAATCCGCAAAAATTTCTTGACAAGCTTAATTCGTTCGGCATACAGGAACAATTGAATATTGATCTCGCCGGTGAAACGCCACCACGACTTTATAAAAGTGTAAAAGACAAAGGATGGAGTGGACTAAGTCTGACCCAGCTTGCAATTGGATATGAGACACAGTGCACACCATTGCAGACGCTTGCTTTTTACAATGCGGTGGCAAACAATGGTAAAATGGTGCGGCCGCAGTTCGTGCAAGAAGTAAGACGAAACGGAAGAGTCATTGAAGAATCAGAGCCGATCATTATACGTGAAGATTTCTGCAAAAAGGAGACAATCCGTGAATGCAGAAAGATGATGGAAGGTGTAATGGAAAAAGGAGGAACAGCAGATTACGTTTTTGCCAACTCACCTTATTCAGTGGCAGGAAAAACAGGAACTGCCTGGCTGAATGAAGGCGGCAAATATCTGATGGACAGATACCGCGCTTCATTCGTGGGATACTTCCCTGCCAAAGATCCAAAGTATAGCTGTATCGTCGTAATCAATGACCCGAGAAGTGGTGTTTATTACGGCAGCGCAGTTGCGGCTCCTGTATTCAAAGAATTAGCCGATAAAATCTACAGCACACAAATGGAATTTCATGAGCCTGTGATTGCTTCGGATTCGCTCGTACTGGCTCAGCACCGCATTCCTGTTTCGAAAAGCGGTTCCTCTGCGGAATTGAAAAAAGTGTTTGAAGGACTAAAGATTCCCTTTGAATCAAAAAGCGACGGTGATTGGATTACCACAAGCTCAACAAGAGACAGTGTATACGTGACCGCCAGAACGGTAAGGCAAGGACTTGTTCCGAATGTCATCGGAATGGGTTTGCAGGATGCTCTGCATCTGCTCGAAAACAGTGGCATGAAAGTCAAAGTTTATGGACACGGAACGGTCAAACGACAAAGTGTTCCGGCGGGAAATAACATCAAATCGAACCCTTATATCACCATCGAACTGCTGTGAAATTGTTGAAGGACATACTATTCAGAGCGCGTATTCAGCAAGTTCATGGCAGCACCAATGTTGCTGTAGAAAACGTTGCTATGGATTCGCGTCTGGTGAAACCACTTAGCCTTTTTGTTGCAGTGCAGGGTGTAACAGTTGATGGACATGATTATATATCGCGTGCCATTGAAAGCGGAGCCAACGCCATTGTGTGCGAAAAGCTTCCTACTGAGCTGAAAGAAGGTATTACCTATGTTCAGGTGCTTAACTCGGCTGAAGCCCTGGGTTATATCGCTTCCAATTACTACGACAATCCTTCCGAAAAAATTCAGATCGTTGCTATTACGGGTACCAATGGAAAAACTACTACTGCCACTTTGCTTTACAGTCTCACAAGAAAATTGGGCTTTAAGACCGGGCTGTTGTCAACTGTAGAAAATAAAATCAACCACCGCGTAATCCCCGCTACGCATACAACACCCGATGCTATTTCGCTGAATAAAATGCTTGCAGAAATGGTATCGGAAGGATGCACCTATTGTTTCATGGAAGCTTCTTCTCATGCGTTGCATCAGCACAGGCTAACAGGTGTATTGTTAAAAGGAGCCCTATTCACCAACATCACCCACGACCATCTTGATTATCACAAAACTTTCAATGATTATATCAAAGCAAAAAAAATGCTTTTTGATATGTTGCCCTCCACTGCCTTTGCCATTGTGAATCACGATGACCGCCACAGCGAAGTCATGTTGCAAAACTGCAAAGCATCTAAGAAAACCATGGCTTTGCAAAGCATGGCTGACTATAAAGCCAAGGTTATCGAAAATGGCTTCAATGGCCTGCACCTATTCATAGATAATCACGACCTCTATACACAACTTATAGGAGGATTCAACGCACACAATCTGCTCGCAGTATATGCGGCAGCGACAGAACTCGGATTGGATAAGATGGAAGTGCTCACAGCGCTTTCTGCCTTGCCCGCACCTGAAGGAAGATTTCAATATTTTAAAACTCCTTACGGTATCACCGCGATAGTTGACTACGCCCACACACCCGACGCGTTGAAAAATGTGTTGAGAACGATTCGTGAAATACGTAACGGAAACGAGCAGGTAATCACGATAGTTGGTTGCGGTGGCGACAGGGATAAAACCAAACGTCCGGAAATGGCGCGCATCGCCGCTGAATACAGTGAAAGAATTATCCTGACCAGCGACAATCCAAGAAGCGAAAATGCAGAGACCATTATTGCAGACATGAAGACTGGACTGGATCCTGTGTCCAACAAAAAAACGCTGGCTGTAACCGATCGCCGCGAGGCAATCAAGTTAGCGTGCACGCTGGCCAACGCTTCGGATATCATTTTAATCGCCGGAAAGGGACATGAAAAGTTTCAGGAAATAGCCGGAGTGAAATATCCCTTTGACGATTTCAGCATAGTGAGTGAAACCCTAACTAACCTGGACAAATAATGCTTTACTACCTGTTTCAGTTTTTAGATGAACGTTTCGACTTTCCGGGAGCCGGATTGTTTCAATACATATCATTTCGTGCTGCAGCCAGTATCATTCTGTCGCTTGTAATTTCTTTGGTATTTGGTAAGCGTCTCATCGCCATGCTAAAACGCAGACAGGTTGGTGAAACAGTGCGAGACCTCGGCCTGCAGGGTCAAATGGAAAAATCAGGAACACCTACCATGGGTGGTTTAATAATTCTTGCCGCAATACTCATTCCCACACTATTATTTGCACGTCTCACCAACATTTACATACTGACGATGCTGATTGCAACAGTATGGCTTGGTATCGTAGGCTTCATGGACGATTACATCAAGGTCTTCAAAAAGGATAAAAAAGGTCTTGCCGGCACTTCAAAAATCATAGGCCAGATAGGTGTCGGAGTCATTGTCGCCAGCATGCTTTATTTCAATGAAAATGTTTATATCAAAACGAAAGTCAGTGACGCTCCCACGACGTTTAACACTGCCAATCAGGCCAACGATCCCAATGTCTGGAAAGAAGAGAAATCTCTGAAGACAACCATACCTTTTGTCAAAGACAACGAGTTCAACTATGCATGGTTAATTCCGGATAGCTGGCAAACCAAAACCGGACTCTTCATTCTTTTCGCTGTCATCGTGGTAATCATTGTTACCGCCGTGAGCAATGGTGCTAATATCACCGATGGCATTGATGGACTTGCGGCTGGAACATCCGCTATTATAGGTGTAACGCTTGCATTGCTCGCGTATCTATCGGGTAACTACATTTTCGCCGATTACCTCAATATCATGTATATACCGCATGCAGGTGAGCTGGTAATCTTTATCTCTGCGTTTGTGGGTGCATGCATCGGATTTCTATGGTACAACACTTATCCCGCACAAGTATTTATGGGAGACACAGGCAGTCTGGCACTCGGAGGCATCATTGCCACATTTGCGATCGCCATCCGCAAAGAACTCTTGATCCCGGTCTTGTGCGGCATCTTCCTCATTGAAAATCTATCTGTGATAATTCAGGTTTCGTATTTCAAATACACCAAGAAGAGAACAGGCGAGGGCAAAAGAATCTTTCTTATGTCACCTCTTCATCATCACTATCAAAAACAAGGTTATCACGAGTCCAAAATTGTATCACGATTCTGGATCATCGGAATCATGCTTGCTGTACTAACCATCATTACCCTCAAAACGAGATAAGATTGAAACCACAAGTCGTCATATTGGGTGGAGGTGAAAGCGGCGTTGGAGCTGCTGTGCTCGGATTGAAACAGGGCTTCGATGTTTTTCTTTCAGATAAAAGTCAACTGAAAGAAAAATATCGCGTTGAATTAAACACCAGGAATATTCCTTTCGAAGAAGGTAGTCATGATGAGGCACGCATACTTTCAGCAGACCTTATCATCAAGTCGCCTGGTATACCACATAAAGCGCCTCTGATTCAGGCTGCTAAAAGCAAGGGTATTCCCGTGATTTCTGAAATTGAGTTTGCAGGAAGGTATACATCAGCAAAAAAAATCTGCATTACCGGAAGCAATGGTAAGACTACCACTACCCTGCTCACTTATCACATACTGAAAAATTCAGGACTGAACGTCGGACTCGCTGGTAATGTCGGTCAGAGTTTTGCCCTTCAGGTAGCTGAAAAAGACTTCGATTTCTATGTGCTCGAGTTGAGCAGTTTTCAGCTCGACGACATGTTTGATTTCAAAGCTGAAATAGCCATACTGACGAATATCACACCTGATCACCTCGACAGATATGAATATGTTTTTCAGAATTATGTCAATTCAAAATTCAGGATACTTCAAAATCAAACAGAAAATGACTACTTCATTTTCTGTGCCGATGATCCTGTGATTTCAGGCGAAATCGCAAAGCGCAAAATCAAAGCGCAGCTTTTCCCTTACACCATACACGACAAGCTTCCTTTTGGTGAACGCGGGGCATTTACACACGGAGATTCTTTTACAATACATATCAACCAAAACAACACGCTAACAATGAAAATGACAGAACTAGCGCTGAATGGCAAGCACAATCTTGCCAACAGCATGGCGGCCGGCGTCGCCTCACGCATTCTCGAACTCAGGAAAGAAACAGTTCGGGAAAGCCTCGAAAATTTTGAAAATGTTGAGCACCGTCTCGAATTCGTTTCCAAAGTGAACGGGGTAACATTCATCAACGACAGCAAAGCGACCAACGTCAACTCGACATGGTATGCGCTTGAAAGCATGAAGACTCCAACCATCTGGATCGCAGGAGGTCAGGACAAAGGCAACGACTACAATGACCTGAATGAAATGGTCAAAAACAAAGTGAAAGCGATAATTTGTCTTACCAAAGACAGTGTAAAAATTCGCAAATCCTTCTCAAAACTGGTAGATACCATTGTTGATGTAGAAACAGCTGATCAGGCGGTGCGAGTTTCTTATGATCTTGCACGTGAAGGCGACACTGTTCTCCTTTCGCCAGCCTGCGCTTCATTTGACCTCTTTGAAAATTACGAGGATCGCGGAAGACAATTCAAAGCTGCCGTGCGTAAACTTTGATTGAAGATAATAGCGTGTTAACCGCTCATCCGGCCGGACTATCCGGTGCGGCCGGATGATAAGCGGGTCCTGAACCTACATCACTCCTATTTTTATTTTTCCTATCCTGGACAAGAATTTCTGACGAAATTTGCCGCTTCAAAAAAAAATTATGAGCCAGGCAATTATTCACACTGAAAAAGGCGATATGCAGGTAGAGTTCTATGATCAGGACGCTCCGGGCACTGTAGCCAATTTTCTCAAACTCAGCAAAAGCGGATTCTACAATGGATTAACTTTTCACAGGGTTATTCCGGATTTTGTAATTCAGGGCGGTTGCCCTAACGGTACCGGAACAGGCGGACCTGGTTACAAAATACCATGCGAACTGGATGGTGGAAATCAGTATCACGATCGCGGCGTGCTTTCAATGGCACACGCCGGCCGCAACACCGGAGGTTCTCAGTTCTTTATCTGTCATTCAAGAAACAATACTGCACATCTCGACCGCAATCATACCTGCTTTGGCAAGGTAACTTCTGGCCTTGAAGTAATTGACGCTATTCGTGCAGGTGATAAAATTGTTTCTATCGAAATCCTATAACAGGTAATAGTTCTTCGCTGCAAATGCGAACTCGAAAATGATTCGCCGGAGTATTAAAAAATTCCGGTCAGGACTTTCTGCCCAATAACTCGAAACTATCTGCATCAAAAAGCACCGGAAACTTCAGTCTGAAGTCGGTCAATGCTTCAGCTGAAAACACCGCAATCCGGACTTCTTCTTTGTAAGGCGTGCAAGACGCAATAACTTCACCGCGCGGACTCACGGCCACAGAATCTCCGGAATGCACATTTCCGGAATTATCTGTTCCCACGCGATTAACTCCAATGAGGTAACATTGATTTTCGATGGCGCGTGCAAGAAGCAACTTACTCCATGGTTCTCTCCGAACTTCCGGCCAATTGGCAACGTAGATGAGCACATCGTAAATAGGAAAACCATCTTCTATTCCATTCCTGCTCCAAACAGGAAAACGTAAATCATAACAGATCAGGGGGCAAATTTTCCAACCACGCCATTCTTCGATGATCCTTGATTGGCCATGATGATAATGATTGTGCTCACCACCGAGCGTAAACGTATGGCGTTTATCGTAGGTGTTTATAAGACCGTCCGGACGAACCCAATAAAGGCGGTTGTAATTCAATCCTCCATCTTCAACTGCCACACTTCCGGTAACAACTGCATTCAGTTTGACTGACATCTCCCTCATCCAATGCAGGGTAATCATCTCATCCGGATGATGTTGCTCAGCGCATTCCGTGTTCATTGTAAAACCGGTTGTAAACATTTCGCAGAGCACGACAATGTCAACTTCTGATTCGATCGTGGATATGTGCTGTTCAAACCGCGAACGATTTTCCTTCGGGCTTTCCCACTTCAAATCAGATTGAATAAATGCGATTTTAAGATCTTTCATGTCCGGTCACTTTATTTTCTGTAAAATTTCTGCAGCACGATCCAATTCATCATCATCCTTGGCAAAACAAAAACGCAGCACCTGGTCATCATGTGACCCAGGATAGAATACGGAGCATGGAATGCCCGTAATCCGCCATTCTTTTGTGAGACGAATCGCTAAGTCAGTATCCTTCTCCTGAAAAATATTTTTATATCCCAGTAATTGAAAATAGGTGCCCTCTGCAGGATGCATCAACCAGGAACTTCCTTTCAGCTGATTGAGAAACCGATCTCTCTTCTTCTCATAAAATTCATGCAGATGTAAGTAATTATCCGGAGACAAAAGATATTCTGAAAGGGCGTATTGCACCGGTGTGTTGCATGAAAAAACATTGTATTGATGAACCTTCCTGAACTCGCGCATCAGTGTTTCGGGTGCACAGATATAACCCATCTTCCATCCGGTGTTGTGAAATGTTTTTCCAAAAGAAAAAACAACAAATGAATTCCGGATGAGACCAGGATAACGAATCAAGCTCTCATGGCGCCGCCCATCAAAATAAATATGTTCATACACCTCGTCGCTTAAAACCAGAATATCATTCCTTTCAGCCACAATTCTTTCAAGAGTTTGCAGATCCTCAGGAAGCAAACATGTTCCGCTTGGATTGTGAGGTGAATTGACGATGATCATGCGCGTGCGATCTGTTATGCGGCCTTTAACCTCATCCCAATCGATTCTGTATTCCGGATAACTGAGGTTGAGCCAAACGGGTTTGCCACCATTCAACTCAATAGCCGGTGCATAACAATCATAAGCCGGTGCAAAAAGAATGACCTCATCACCCGGATGAATCACCGATGTGATAGCGGTGAATATCGCCTGCGTTGCGCCTGCGGTAATTGTAATTTCACTTTCCGCGTTGTATGCATGGCCATACATCGTTTCTATCTTTTTAGAAAGTATACTCCGCAGTTCAACCACACCTGGCATTGGTGCGTATTGATTTTTTCCTTCACACATATGCTTGTGCACCAAATCAGCTAAATGCCGATCAGATTGAAAACCCGGAAAACCCTGACCAAGATTGATCGCATTGTGCTCAACTGCAAGTTTCGACATCACCGTGAAAATCGTAGTGCCCGTATTTGGAAGTTTCGATTTCATTTTCCGAATTTTTTCCTGTAATTGTCAAAAGACTTTTCTATGACTTCTGCTGCCTCTCTTCTGCCGCGAAATTGTTCAACAACAACTTCTTTATTCATAAGAACTTTATAATTCTGGAAAAAATGTTTCAATTCTGATTTAAAATTATCCGGCAATTCTTCGATGCTTTGAATGTGGGAAACGCTCATGTCGCCGTTGGCTACAGCAATAATTTTTTCGTCGTGCTGCCCCTGGTCGATCATTTCCATAAAGCCAATCACTTTTGTATCAACAAGACACATTGGCTGGATGCTTACTTCACTCAAAACCAAAATATCAAGCGGATCATCATCATCACCGAGCGACTGTGGTATAAACCCATAATTGATAGGGTATACGAAAGCCGCGAATACTACTCTATCCAGACGCAAAAGGCCTGTTGATTTATCAACCTCGTACTTGGCCTTGGAAGATTTCGATATCTCAATTAAACCACGAACCGTTGATTCCTCCTTGTTCCAATATGGCTCGGCTTCATGCCAGGGATGTTTGACCATTCTATTTGATTTGGTGTAAACTTAATAACTTGCAAAGCAGCGCGAACAGTAAATCAACGAAGGTCAGGACAAAGCGCCTTTTTTTATTGACAACCAGTTCACAGTCTATCGATAAATCCGACGCCCGTTCTAACCTCCAAACCACTTTCTGACATTAATTTAGCCCTCTCATAAATTACTTATGTCAGCTTCAACCCAACCAGCAACGCTCGATCAGGCCCAGGAAATGGGACTACGCGCAGATGAATTCGATAAAATCATTGAAATTCTCGGACGCACTCCCAATTTTACCGAAATGTGTGTTTACTCCGTTATGTGGAGTGAGCATTGTTCGTATAAAAACTCCATAAAATGGCTGAAAACACTGCCAAAAGATGGACCGCATATGCTTGTCAAAGCTGGTGAGGAAAATGCCGGACTGGTAGACATCGGCGACGGAATGGGCTGCGCATTCAAAATTGAGTCGCACAATCACCCAAGTGCCATTGAGCCTTATCAAGGTGCAGCTACTGGAGTTGGAGGAATCAACCGCGATATTTTCACCATGGGCGCAAGACCTGTTGCCCAGCTGAACTCCCTCCGTTTCGGAAAACTTGACAATGCCCGCACACGCTGGCTTATGAGCGGCGTTGTGAAAGGTATTGGTGACTATGGAAATGCTTTCGGCATCCCTATCGTGGGTGGCGAAGTTTATTTTGACGAATCATATCAGGCCAATTGCCTTGTCAATGCAATGTCTGTTGGATTGATTGACACAAAAAAAATAATTTCTGCCAAAGCGAAAGGACCAGGTAATCCGGTGTTTATTGTTGGTTCTGCAACGGGCAAAGATGGAATTAAAGGCGCATCATTTGCGTCGAAGGATATTACCGAAGAAAGCGCCAAAGACCTGCCAAGTGTTCAGGTCGGAGATCCATTCCAGGAAAAATTATTGCTCGAGGCAACAATGGAACTTGCGGATACCGATGCAATTGTTGGCATGCAAGACATGGGGGCCGCAGGAATTACTTGTAGCACATCTGAAATGAGCGCCGGTGGAGGTGTTGGAATGGATATTCATCTTGACCTCGTGCCTGCTCGTCAGGAAGGTATGGTGCCTTTTGAAATTCTGCTCAGTGAATCGCAGGAACGTATGCTCATTGTGGTGAAAAAAGGCAAAGAAAAAATTGTCAATGATATTTTCGAGAAATGGGATTTGCATGCTGTGAAGATTGGTGAAGTGACAGAAGGCAACACACTGCGCTATTTCATGAATGGAGAACTTGTCGGTGAAATTCCTGCAAAAAGTCTGGTACTCGGCGGAGGAGCTCCGGTTTATGAAAGAGAATACAAGGAACCGGCTTATTACCGCGATGCAAAAAAATTCAATATCGATCAGATCGAGGAACCTTTGGATCTGGTGGTAGTTGCGAGACAACTAATCGCCAATCACAATATTGCCAGCAAACGATGGATCTACGAGCAATACGACAGCATGGTGGGCACCGCCAACATGTCGACCAACAAACCCTCAGATGCCGCTGTTGTCAATATCAAGAACAGCAACAAAGCGCTGGTATTAAGTGTGGACTGTAACGGACGTTATGTGAATGCCGACCCGGAAATAGGCACCATGATCGCCGTTGCAGAATCGGCCCGCAACATCGTTTGCTCTGGTGGAGAACCGAGTGCCATAACCAATTGCCTCAATTTCGGCAATCCATACAACCCTGAAGTATACTGGCAATTCGTTGGTGCAATCAAGGGTATGGGCGCAGCATGTAAGAAGTTTATGACACCTGTTACCGGCGGTAATGTAAGTTTTTACAACCAAACCGTGAATCCGGATGGTTCGGCAGCTCCCGTTTTTCCTACGCCTACAATTGGTATGCTCGGCTTGATGAAAGATAAATCCTTGCAGACAACTCTCGACTTCAAATACAAAGGTGATCTCATCTATTTGCTCGGAACACCAAGAGCAGATATCAATTCCTCGGAGTATCTCTTCTCCTTCCACGAAGTGAAAAATTCGCCTCCGCCGTTCTTTGATCTCGATGAAGAACATCGTTTACAGGAATGCATCAAGGGCCTCATTAGGAACAATTTCATAAGCTCCGCTCATGATGTAAGCGACGGTGGACTTTTCGTTACACTATGCGAAATGGGCTTTCCAAACAGCCTTGGATTCGACATTGTAACAGATTCTGAAATCAGAAGAGATGCGTTTTTATTCGGCGAGTCGCAAAGCAGAGTTGCTGTTACTGTAGTGGAAGATTATGAAGAAGAATTCCTGGATTTTGTAACCGAGAATAACGTTCATGTCATGTTGCTCGGACATGTAACAAAAGGCCGTGTAACTATTGATGACGATAACTTCGGTTTCATTGAAGATTATCATCAACTATACAATAACAGTATTGCCGAAGAGATGGTTGATTGATTCCTGAAAACAGAAAGTACCTCAATCGAACGATAAACATTAAAAAAGGCCATCCAAATGGATGGCCTTTTTTAATTATTATTCAAGTAAATTACTTCACTGCTTTAATAGTCTTCAATTCATTGCCTGCCTGAGCGCGGATGAAATAAATTCCAGAAGCAAGATCCTGGGTATTCCAAACAAATTTATGATCTCCCTGACCACGGCTTCCTTTCATGATACTATGGATAAGCGAGCCGGTAATGTCATAAGCATCAATCGTCACATCAGCTGGCGCGCCAAGTGTAATGTTGATGATGCTTTCTGTGTTCAAAGGATTCGGTGAAACCTGAAGTGCTGAAACCAACTGTTTTGATTCCGAAACGCCAACCACAATATTTACAGTTTCACATTCAGTAACGAGACAACCAGTTACGTTCGTAATATCGGTGTATGTAATACAGATTTCATACGCTCCTGTGGCTGCATAGGTGTGAGAGCCGGAATTACTAAAAGTAGGAATTCCCGCATCTCCCCATGTAATGGCATACTGCGGTGTCGTGGCGCCTGTACCCACGGCTTCAACGTTTACAGTGTTGCCAGAGGTTGTTACTTCAATATCAAGCGTACAATCTGAACCAACTTCTTCCAAAACTATTTCCTGACACTGATTCACCTGACAGCCCGCCAGATTGTTCAGGTCGATATAAGAAACACAAACCAGATAGGTACCAGGTGCTCCGTAAGTATGTATAGCAGGGATATCTGTTGTAGATGGACTTCCATCTCCCCAGTCAAATGTGTATTCCGGACTTTCTGCTCCAACACCGTTAGCTGTGACAGCAACATTAAGACCCAAAGCGTTGACGCTTATTTCAAGTGTGCAATCACTACCGCCACCTGCTTCTGCGGTAATCGTTTCGCAGTCGGTGGCAACGCATCCACCCGGTAAAAGATCTCCATAATAAACACAAACTTCATATTCACCAGTTATCAGATATGTGTGATCAGCCATGTCTCCCTGCGAAATTGATTCATCGCCCCACGAAATCACGTAGTTAGGTGTGGTTGCTCCAGAACCAACGGCAACTGCACTAACTGTGGTTTCATCCACGGTTACGGTTAAATCAACTGTGCAATCGCCCGCTTGCTCCTGAACATTGATAGTCTGACACTCATACAAACTGCAAAAATCAGGATTGTCGAGATCAGTCATCGTTACGCAGATTTGATATTCTCCCGGAGTTTGGTAAGTATGTGTACCCATATTGCCAGGTACTAACGGAGAGCCATCTCCCCAATCAATGGTATAGCTCGGCGCTGAGGTATTCTCACTTGAAAGCTCAACTGTTGCAACCATCCCAAATGAAATTGGGTTGAAATTCAGTGTACAGCCACCTCCTGTTATAATCACTATCTGAATGGTAGATTGACTGCAATTTGGCGGCGCCTGATCAAGGTAGACTGCAGTAATTGTATATTCTCCCGCATTTGCATATGTATGATTGGAAATACCGTTGGTCGGAAAATCAAAATTACCATCACCCCAGTCAATGGTGTAAAACGGCACAGCAGCACCGGTTCCAATAATGGTAGCTGTCACTTCGTTTCCGTTGGCTTCGATATTAAGTTCAATGGTACACTGCGCCTGCGCAAAAGCGACAGAAAGCAGCAAGAAGAGCATGGTGTAAAGTTTTTTCATGAATCTGATTTGTTATTTTGAGTGAATACAACTACAAACTTAAGCACCCTCAATGGGGTTGACCAAAATTCCGTCAACTTAAGCTACGGATTCTGCTGGAAGATGGCATCGGCCGACAGTGGCCTTTCAGCTTCATGCCATATAAAATCATCTAATTTGAACACTGAAGGATTGGCCATTTTCAGCGGTGTGAAAACCGAGTTTGTTTCAGTTTCCATCCTGATCTTCTGTAGGGCATTGTTCTCAATGGTAATAAAGATATTCGAACACTCACCTTTGTTGTGACCCACGGCCAGTGGCTTTTCCTTCTTGTCATCCGTCGGAAAATAAATGACCTGTCCATTGCCTTCAACATATACATGCCTGAGATCGTTGTCTACAAAATATCCAGTCATATTGCGGCCTTTGATCTGGTTATACCGCAGTCCGCCTCCACGTATACTGTCTCCTTTCGCTTCTGCATCCGAAATAATGAAAGCATTTCCATGCACAAGTAGTTTTTCCATTTTACCATCTGTTGTGACAATTGAAATGCTATCTCCGGTGATTTGATTCTGTTCTGACCAAAGCACCGGTGCCACGAACATGCGCATGGTACTGTCAGCCTTGGTATAAACGAGTGAATCACATTTTCCCTGTAAATCACTCTTGAATATTTTCACCTTATGAAACGCTTTAACAATGTCGTTTCCTGAAGTGTCAGGCTGAGTGAACAACGTATCGGCATGCATTAGTAGTGAATCTCCTTCAAAATATTGAGTGAGCAGAGCATGGCCTGTTACAAAACTCTTCTCCACCTTTTCCTCGTGTTTACCATAGTCTCCGGAGATCACATAATTTTCAGTGGTATCGCGAATGGAAACATTACGAAATACCTCGCCATATTGAAGTTTGCCATCATAATAGATGCTATCACCAAGCAACACCGTAGTTTCCGACGTTACCCTGGCGTCTTTTCCAAACCTCGACTGGTCCTTCTTTGTGTTGTAGTATCCGTTCTCACAATAGATAGAAGTCTTATCGCCGGTTATAGTCGTTGGACCGAAAAAATATGTCACTTCTTTCAGGCTATTGTATTGCATGGTATCACAATTCACCGTGTAATCAGGATTTTTCAGCACCACATTCTCTCTGAAGTAAAAAGTTTCTGTATTCGAATGATAAATGCCCCGGCCGCTGGTGAGGGTATTCTTGTTTGCACTTGAAACAATTTTTCCTCCTCCATAATAATTGGCTACTTCAGAGTCTAAATGGTACGTGAGATCATTCGTAGTAAGTGTCATGTCCTTATCACGAAGCGTGATGTTGTGCTTAAGAGCCGCTGAATTGGTCAACTTATCGAAGTGCAAAAAATCACCGCTGACGTTGTACCCGCCGGGCTCAACTATTCTTATTCGGCTGAACGCATCGAAATCATCGTTTGCATACAAATAAGCGCTGTCGCAATAAAAGTGAGTGCCATCATATTCCAAATGCACATTTCCGATCAATCGTTGGGCATCCAGAAAATCCTTATCGTACGAGAGTTCGTCAGTATGGATGAGCTTGACTTTCCCTTTACCGGTTTGAGACAACGCGACAAATGACACAACTGAAAACACCAAAACGCATGCAAAACGCCAAAGAATTGCAATTCTGCTCGTAATAGCTATGATGGTGTTTTTCTCTTTCAAAGCAAAAAACCACAGGAAGAATCATGCCAGCGCCTTTTCACGAACAATAGTTTGCGACCTGTCGGGGCCGACACTAACTACTGTAATTGGCGTCAGTAGATTTTGTTCCAGATATTCTATATAATCGCACAGTTGCGAAGGCAATTCACCCTCACTGCGCATACCAGTTAGATCTGCTTTCCAACCATCGAGTGATTGGTAAATCGGACTCACGTTATCCGGTGAAATGTCGTAAGGTAAATAATCAATATCGCCGGATTTTGTGGAGTATCCGGTACAAACTTTTATCTCGCTGAATTGACTCAACACGTCTGCTTTCATCATGATGAGCTGTGTTACACCATTGATCATGCATGTGTATTTCATCTGAGGTAAATCTACCCAACCACATCTTCTTGCGCGACCGGTAGTCGATCCGAATTCATTACCAATACGGCGCATATCCTCCCCTGTTTGATCAAGCAATTCAGTGGGAAAAGGCCCGCCACCCACGCGAGTGCAATAAGCCTTGAATATTCCGATTACTTCACCAATCTTATTCGGTGCTATTCCCAGACCTGTGCAAGCTCCTGCCGCAACAGTATTGCTGGATGTAACGAACGGATAAGTCCCGAAATCAATGTCGAGCATTGAACCTTGAGCACCTTCAGCAAGTATTTTCTTGCCGTTGCGCAATGCCTGATTGATGTAATGTTCGCTGTCGGTAATATTGAGGTTGCGCAACAATTCAACTCCTGCCATGAACTCCTCTTCCATCGCACGCAACTCGTCCATATCGACTTTGAAAACATCAGCGAACCCTTTGAGTAAGTGCTCATGCTTTTGTCTCAGCGCATTGTATTTTCTTTGAAACTGATCGTCCAGCAGATCGCCGACACGCAATCCGTTACGTCCAGTTTTATCCATGTAGCTCGGACCAATGCCCTTCAGTGTTGATCCGATTTTGCTGTCACCCTTTGAGGCTTCGCTGGCTTTATCCAGCATGCGGTGCGTAGGAACAATGATGTGCGCCTTGCGGGAAATGAGCAAACGCTCCTTTACAGGAACATTGCGCTGCTGCAGCGCTGCTATTTCGCGTGCGAAAACCATGGGATCGATGACCACACCATTTCCAATGAGGTTGATCACATGGCTGTGAAAAATCCCTGAGGGAATCGTGTGCAATACATGTTTGGTACCCTCAAATTCCAGGGTGTGACCAGCATTCGGGCCACCCTGAAAACGGGCTATTATATCGTACCGCGGTGTAAGCACATCGACAAGCTTTCCCTTGCCTTCATCGCCCCACTGCAGACCTAAAAGGATATCTACTTTGTTTGTCACAGCTTTTTGTAAAATTGACGTGCGAAAGTACTGCAGCACAAGAGGAATGACAAGTCGCAGTGGACAAATTGCAGGTTACTGATCACAAATATTGCTTTATAGCTTACTGCAGGCCAATATGAAGATATTTTTTTTTTTGCGCGAAAAGGCAAACCTGAAGACATTTATTCTTCCAACTTCGCCTTTCTTTTTCCATAGAAATTCAGAGAATGATGTTCGATTTGTATTCCGAAAATTTCTTCCAAAGTGGACTTAATATTCTGAATTCGTGGATCGCAAAACTCCAGAACTTCATTGGAATCTGTGAGTATGATGTGGTCGTGTTGTTGATTCTGAAATGCTTTCTCGAAGTTGGCAGTATTCTGACCAAACTGATGCTTGCGCACAAGATTGCAATCAATCAGGAGATCAATGGTATTGTAAAGAGTAGCCCTGGAAACACGGTACTTTTTATTCTTCATGCGCACATACAAACCTTCGATATCAAAATGTCCTTTGTAATCGTAGATCTCATGCAAGATGGCGTACCGCTCAGGCGTCTTGCGGTGTTTGTGAACCTCGAGGTACCTCGTGAAAATTTCCTTTACTCTTTCCTGCGTTTGTAACGACATTCCTCAGTTAATTACTTCAATGACAAAATTAGGTCTTGTTGCGTAAAAATTCGCAAATAAGGAAAGCACAAGATAAAATGAGCACTCGACAGGTTGCTCTGCTGATCTTAAAATAACCAATAAAATTGGCTATTGGTGATGTTGCACCCTACTCAAAATCACTTTCGATGCGGTCTACAGTCAATACACCCTCCACTGCTTTGAGTTTGTCCATGAGAGAATTCAGGTGCATTGTATCATGCACCAGTACTACCACTTTACCCTGAAATATGCCGTGGTTTGCTTCAAACGAAATGGCACGCATGTTTACGTTCATGTCCGTGGAAATGATGTTGGTGATGTTCTGAACAATACCCACATCATCAATACCGGAAAACTTCAGACCAACTTCAAACTGAACGGTGTCGGCGTTGCGCCATCTGGCTTTGATGACACGGTAAGCATATTTGCTCATCAACTCCTGGGCATTTGGGCAATTCGTCCTGTGAATTTTGATGCCTTCATTGATGGTGATAAAACCAAATACCTCATCACCCGGAATTGGATTGCAACACGTGGCAAGCTTGTAATCCACTCTTTGTTGCTCATCGCCTATGAGCAGTGTTTCACTCTTGACTGGCGGTAAAACTGCTGTCTTTGTTTCAGTCGCTGGTTGCTCCGTTTCCTTTTTCCCCTCATCTTTCTTCTCAAACCTGATTCGGGTGCCTTCTACAATATGTCCACGCAGACGGGTAAGATCAATGCGACCACGCGCAATCTGGTAATAAAGCTCGATCGTGTTTTCAGTTTCATAATGCCGAACGAACTCATCAATGTTCTTGCTGGTAAAATCAATTTTCAGCGAGTTAAATCGTCTGCGCAGCATTTCCTTTCCTTCATCAGCTATCTGCTTCTTCTCTTCGCGTAGGGCATTTCGTATCTTATGTTTTGCGCTGGCCGTAACTACTATACCCAACCAGTCCTCTTTTGGTCGTTGCTTTTTCGAAGTAAGTATTTCAACCTGATCACCACTGCGCAACTTATGACTTAGCGGAACGAGCTTGTAGTTCACCTTCGCTCCTATGCACTGCGATCCAATCTGCGAGTGGATGTGAAACGCAAAATCAAGTGTAGTAGCACCCACCGGAAGCGTTTTTAAATCGCCATTGGGCGTGAAGACATAAATTTCTTCAGAAAAAAGCGACAGTTTAAAATTGTCGATGAAATCAATTGCATTGTCTTCAGGATTTTCCAGAACTTCACGCACCTGAGTAAGCCATTTATCCAACTTACTTTCCGGGCTCTCCGGCGTGTCCTTGTATTTCCAGTGTGCGGCAAATCCTTTTTCTGCCATCTCATCCATGCGCACAGAGCGAATCTGTACTTCAACCCACTTACCTGTTGGTGACATCACCGTGGTATGCAACGATTCGTATCCACTGCTTTTTGGAATACTGATCCAGTCGCGAAGGCGTTCAGGACTTGGCTGATAAAAATCGGTGACGATTGAATACACCCGCCAGCAATCACTCTTTTCCGTATCTGACTCGGTATCCAATATGATTCGAATAGCAAATACGTCGTATATCTCCTCAAAAGGAACTCCCTTCTTCACAATTTTATTCCAAATGGAATAAATGCTTTTCGTGCGGCTCTTGATTTCATATTTCAATCCGGCCTTATCCAAAGCCCTTCGAATGGGCAGCGTAAATGCGTTGATAAAACGCGTTCTGACCGCTTGGGTCTTCTGAAGTTTGCTGACGATTTCCTCATAAATCTCAGGGTCCTTGAACTTCAGCGCAAGGTCCTCGAGTTCCGTTTTGATGTTGTAAAGCCCCAGCCTGTGTGCTAATGGAGCGTACATGAACAAAGTTTCACTGGCTATCTTCAATTGCTTTTCGCGCTTCATGTGATCCAGTGTGCGCATATTGTGCAATCGATCGGCCAGCTTGATCAAGATCACCCGCACATCATCACTCAGTGTGAGCAGCATTTTGCGGAAATTTTCCGCCTGGTCACTTGTATTTTCATAGTTACTGAATCCGGAAATCTTAGTCAGCCCATCGATGATGACTCTTTCCCTCTTACCAAAAAGACTTTGAATATCGTCGAGTGTAATCTCCGTGTCTTCAACAGTATCGTGCAGCAGCGCGCAAACTATGCTTGTCGTATCAAGACCAATTTCCTCCGCGGCAATTTTGGCGACAGCAAGTGGATGATAGATATAAGGCTCACCACTTTTGCGGCGCATGTCTTTGTGCGCCTCTGCGGCAAGTTCAAAAGCTTTTCTGATTCGGGCACGATCTGCCCGGGCACGCGAACGATGGCTTACACGCAACAAACTTCTATATTGTCTAAGTATCTCGCGTTTTTCTTCCTCTATGTCGATTTCCGATTTCAGCATAAGTGCTGCAAAATATAAACGCCTTTGTCATGGTGATTCATTTTTTCATCCACATGTCTGCGTTCAGATCAAAGATAACGCACACAACGATTGACAGGCTTAAATTCGCGCACTTGTGAAACTCCGATTACGTCATAAGATTTCCATCTCTTCGGCATGGACGTTTGCGTTCTTGCTGGCTGCACTTGCCTGCTGGTCACAACAATCCGGCGAAGGTTTTTACCGTCAGTTCGGTGACTCTCTTGACCGATTGCTCAACAGCAAAAAAATCTCGATTCACTCCAATATTCAACCCGCCATTCAGGGCTATGACACACTGGTTTACTCCTTTTCTTCACAAGATAAAAATGTTACAGGAATACGTATTACTTCAGTGTATTCTGTGCAAGGTGGATTTCAAGCCTTAGACTCCAGCAAAGCGCTAGGTTACGGTTTTGTTGGCGCTGAAGCTCGTTGGAGTAAAAACAACAAGTGGTTTATCCATGGCGGCTATAGCCTCACCGGAGGACAAATACCATCTTATCTTTCGCAACTCGCCTCCGGACAAAGATTCCTAGCGGGATCAGGATTTGCCATAAACGACCAAAAAGAGCTTTATCATGCACACTACGCTTATGGTTCTGCTGCATACAATCGGGGTAAACATTTTCATTTTGAAATAGGGAAAGGCAAACATTTTTGGGGCGATGGGCATCGTTCGCTCGTGCTCAGCGACAATGCTTCGTCATTTCCTTATGCACGTATTACTACCAACGTGTGGAAGTTGCGATATACCAATTTGTGGATTCAGCTTCGCGACAACAGCTTCGGGCAAGTGAGTATGCGCGATCTGCGCACCAAATATGCTGCCCTCCATGCATTGAGTCTGAATGCAACTAATAAGTTCAACATTACCATTTATGAAATGGTTGTGTGGCAAGACAGCGATACGATGAGTCGACGCACACTAGACATCGGCTACCTCAATCCTATCATTTTTTACAGACCGGTGGAATATGCGATCGGTTCACCAGACAATGTAATTCTGGCTATGAGTATGCGATATAAAGCGCATAAAAACTTTCAGGTATATGGGCAGTTTGTTTTGGATGAATTCAATCTGACACAATTCCTCAAACGACAGAATTGGTGGGGTAACAAATTTGGCGGACAATTCGGTTTCAGATGGTTCAACGTCACACAGGGATTGAGTTGGCAATCGGAAGCCAATATTTCCCGTCCTTTTATCTATACCCACGGCAGTTCTGTGCAGGCCTGGACACATTTCAACCAGGCACTGGCCCATCCATTGGGAGCCAATTTTTTTGAATGGGTCAATAAATGGCGATACGAAAAACCACAGCTGCGGATCGAAGCACAACTTAACTATGCCATTTACGGTCGAGATTACGACAGCGACGGGGATGGCAACTTGGATAATTTCGGAGGCAATATCAACCGGTCATACCGCAATCCATTCGATGGTGCATTTGGTCACCCGATGTTTCAGGGACAACGCACCAGTCTCTTGTTCGGCAGCATCATGCTCAGTCGTACATTACAGAAATTGCCTATGAGCGAAGTCTTCATTCAATACACTCACCGCATTGAGCACACGCAACAATTCGACAATACCAACGGTTTCATCACAGCCGGTATTCGTTTGCGCGGTGTGCTTGAGCCGGTAAGGGATTATTAAGGTTATCGCTTTCCACCTCTGTATTCTCTAATGAAAATCAGCAGGAATAAAAATAGGTCAGGCATTATTCATTCTTATTCTCAGCCTGATTCTATTTCTGTTTTCATTCTATTATAATTTTGTCGCACCAATTTTAAACTTCTCTTGGAAAATACCACCGGAATTCAGGCAGAAAGTCTCAAGCGCCAGACTGTAGCGCATGATGTAGCCATGTTGTTCAAACTCAGGCTCACTCTGCTTGTCATCATTTCTGCTGTGCTCGGTTATTTCATGGGCAACAACACCACCGATTGGGGAGTTGTACTGGCACTTTGTGTTGGCGGTTTACTTCTAACCGGAGGAAGCAATGGCATGAACCAGGTGCTTGAAAGAGAATGGGACAAACTCATGCACCGCACACAAAACCGCCCGCTTCCAGCAGGAAGGATGCAGGTTCGTGATGGTCTCATCATCTCGATGATATCGGGTATTGCAGGCATATTCATACTCTGGTACTTCATCAATACTGCCTGCGGTATACTTGGACTCCTCGCCTTCTTCATGTATGTGTTCATCTATACACCAATGAAACGGGTGTCGTCGCTCGCAGTGTTTGTCGGAGCATTTCCCGGAGCAATTCCCCCGATGCTGGGCTATGTGGCTGCGACCAACAACTATGGACTTGAAGCAGGTTTGCTATTTGCTATGCAATTCATGTGGCAGTTCCCGCACTTCTGGGCCATTGCCTGGGTAGCTCACGATGATTATGTGAGGGGCGGCTACAAACTCCTGCCATTCAACGATGGCCGAACCAAACAAACTGCATTTCAGATTTTGCTGTATTCACTTTTTCTAATACCAGTCAGCCTGCTGCCCTGGGCACTGCCTGTGAACAATCCGATGATCGGCAATATTGCCGCCGTTGTGGCCATTCTCGGTGGTCTCGTTATGTCCTGGTATTCCTTCAGACTTGTAAAATCTTGCGACCTTGCTGATGCCCGCAAGGTCATGTTCGCTTCGTTTTTCTATTTGCCCATTGTGCAGTTGTTTTATGTCATAGACAAACTGTGACAATGCAACTTATCAACTTGATCCCGTTGTTTTGTCTTTTTTGTGTTCCATTTTTTTCATCCAATTTCTATGCTCAGCAGATCGAAACGGATATGCTTAATATCAGTGTTGTTGAGGAAAAACAAGATCAACCAAATAATACTATGTTCATCCAAATCGGCCCGACATAAGGAAACTGGCTCAGGGCCGACGCTTACAACTCTTCCGGACATGTTTATCGTCGCATTCACAGACACCGGATTCAAAAATTCATGAAAAAATTCAATGCAATTCCGACAAACTGGCGCGATTGTGATTTTTGTCTGATGTCGACCATCACTGCTGAAGGGCATGGAGAAAAATACGTCAAACGAAGCCCCATCAATTTTTCCAACCCGAAAAAACTAAAACATATATTGAAGATCTGGAAATAGTTGTGTAATTCATATCACGAATTGACAACCTTTGCGCCCGAATCTTGTTTCTGAAAAAAAAGTCAATATGGCCTCTCAAATAACCAACAGCAAAACAGACGTATTCAGGGATCTTGATCCAGAAGTAAAAGTAAGAACCCGCAAAATGATGATGTGGTTCATCATTTTTGCAGTTGTGATGCTTTTTGGCGGAATCACCAGCGCCATTATTGTGCTCTACGGCAAACTGGTTTGGCCACACGTTACGCCCCCTGCAGAACTTTGGATCAGTAATGGCCTGATTGTGCTTTCTTCAGTTACGCTGATACTCTCATTAAAAGCGCTAAAAGGCGGCAAACAACAACTTGGACTGTTGCTTCACACGATCACGTTTATTCTGGGAATCGGATTCGCCATTTCTCAGAATCAAGCCTGGAATAAAATGTCAGAAAGGGGTATGGGTTATACAACTTCACTGAACGAGCAGGGGCTCAAAGCATACCGTTGGAATACGCTTGGAAAGCTTCAGGGTGAATACGGTAAGGATTTCTGGTTCGAGATGAACAATGAAAAACTGATTCTCGAAAACGGACAGTATTACAAACCAAGCGATCCTTCAAAAACCGTTACAAATACCGTAATGACCACCTTCAATGCTTTTGGCGCAATGCTGAGTGTTCTGATATATGTACACATCATTCACCTTGCGTTCGGCCTGGCTTATCTGGCGGTGAACACGTTACGCATTTTCCGTGGTAAAATCAACTCAGGCAATACGCTGAGCGTATATGTGAGTGGAATGTATTGGCACTTTCTCGGACTTTTGTGGTTGTATCTCTTCTACTTCCTGTTCTTCATCTTCTAATTTGAGATCTCTCTTGCTCTTTGTTTATTTAGATTCATTATAAACAATAGTGTCCAATTTTCATTTTGTTGGTTATCAGACCTCGACGTTTGAAAAAACAACGAACAAATGACCCTTTTTTTTGATGTATTGTCTTGGTCATGGCCATTTGATTACTAAACTTGCCGCCAAATTTCAGGACCTTATGTCAGGACAATCAGAAGCAGTAAGCAAAGAGCAACTCTGGAGTGGCGGTCGTTCGCCTTTCAGCATCAGCTATGGGAAAATGATGATGTGGTACTTCCTCGTTTCGGACGCACTCACATTCGGTGGACTTCTTACCGCATATGGAGTTATCCGTCACGCATCTTCAGATCCATGGCCTGTTGGAGAACAGGTATTCGAGGCGCTGCCGTTTCTTCACGGATCTTACCCACTGATGTATGTGGCTCTGATGACGTTCATTCTGATCATTTCATCTGTGACCATGGTACTCGCAGTTGAAGCCGGTCATCGCCGCGATAAGCAAGGAGTTATCAAGTGGATGTTCTATACATTCATTGGTGGCGTATTCTTCCTCGGCTCACAAGCATGGGAATGGTCGCACTATATCCATGGTTCTGGCGGCGCATTTCAGCTACAAGCGCCTGTTTCAGTTTCAGGAGATATGAATGGCAAGGTTTTTCAGAGAGAACTCGCTGCGGGTTCATGGGTGCACTTTACTTCAGATCTTGGTCATAAATATGAGCATGCATTGGAGCATGGTGACAAGGTTGAAATTGCCAATGGCAATATGATCATCACCAGCGCAGGACATCACGCCGACCATGGTCACGATGATCACGCTCATGCATCCGCAGAGCAAACAGTTGAGCAAATACCACTTGAGCTTGTTCTGAACAAATACACACTTGAGCATGAGAATGGTGAGGATTTCAGAAAGATGATGGTTACCGGCCCGGAAGCTGAGAAACTCATGCGCAGCATGGCCAGCAATACGGTTGTTTTCGGAGCAAATCTGCAGAAAAATGAATATGCCGTTCAGCAACAATATGCCAACTTTTTTTTCTTCATTACCGGATTCCACGGATTCCACGTATTGCAGGGTGTAATCATCAACCTCATTGTATTCCTCATGGCTTACAGAGGAGTATTTGAGCGCCGCGGACACTATGAAATGGTAGAAAAAGTGGGACTGTTCTGGCACTTCGTAGATCTTGTGTGGGTATTCGTATTCACATTTTACTACCTCGTTTAAAACAAATAACAAGAAATTCAGACCAATCATATGGAAAGAGATGACCTCATCGTGAATGATAGCTATGCTACAAACGCTTATCACAATGAAGAAGAAGGAAAAAAGATCCGTAAAAAGATCTATATGGTTACTGTGATTCTCACAGCGATCACGGTATTCGAAATTTTCATGGGCGTGTATTTCAAGCGCAACGGCACCGCAACATGGGAAACTATCAAAATGCTTTTCCTCATTCTTACATTGGTAAAGGCAGCCTACATCGTGCTGATATTTATGCACCTGGGTGATGAAAGGAAAAATCTCAAGTACGTAATCTTATTGCCCTATGCGTTGTTTATTTTGTACTTGATATTTATAGGCTTGTATGAAGGTCTTTCTGTACAGGATTTGAACAACACATTTGGTTAAGAGAATACATGTATTCAAAAAATAAATGGAAAAAGTATATTGGCCTGGCCGGTATACTTTTTTTGTTTCCACTTCTCTGGCTGCTGTTCTTCGGAGTCTTCGGCGAGCACAAGTTTAAAACCTTGCCTTATTATGGACCTGAAGCAATCAGAGGTGCTGATTCCAGCAGTTACATCATTCCGGACTTTGCTTTCAGTGACGAAAACGGAAATATATACACACGCGATTCTTTACTGGGAAAAGTTTGGCTGGCAACATTCTACAATTTAGGTAGTCAAAACCTTAGTGGTATTACTGAGCGCTTGCTCACTGTAAACTTCAAATATGCCGGCGAGTCTGATATTCTTATCGTCAATTTTTCTACTGACTGCAATATCGATACACAGCAGATGCGGTCGGACTATGTCCAGCAAAACACACGTTACAACGAATTTCCCGGAAAATGGAAAATGCTCACGGGAAATCAGGACGCCATGCAAGCCTATATTCGCAACGGGTTCCTGATCAACGATATCAGCAACGAAGCCATTTTCAGATTGATAGATGCAGACGGGCATATCAGAGGATTGTATGGCAATACCGAATACCACTTTTTAGGCGGAGGAGGAGACAGCATACCGGGAGCGATTCAAGATATTGCCCTTCTGAAAAAGGAAATTGACCTCAGAAACTACAATGAAAGAAAAGCACGCGAAAAAGCGAGAGATGGCAAATCCGACTAATTGTATTTTTTCAAGCAATGCACTTTTTATAGCCATTGCATTGATGTTTCATCTTGCGTCATGCGATAATTCGATGGTATCAGAGAGTCAGGAGACCGGTGCTCTAAATCAGAAGACCTTACCTTATTTCGGTGAATTTGATATTCAGTTCATACGCGATAATTCCGGGAATCTTCTGCCGGATACAGATTATTACGCTATACCAAAATTCAGCTTTACAAATCAGCACGGATTGGAAACAAGCTGGAAACAATACGAGAAATATATCACCATCGCGGACTTTTTCTTCACGGAATGCCCCACGATTTGTCCTGTAATGACTTCTCAACTCGCAAGAATTCAGGATAAGATCAAAGCCGATGGCTTGCAGGATAAAGTTCGCATCATCTCTTTCTCGGTTAAGCCGCAAAACGATACACCGGAGCTTCTGAAAGCATATGGCGAAAAAATCGGTGCCGACTTCGGTATGTGGAATTTTGTAACAGGCAAACCCGAGGATATTTATGAACTTGCTGAAGATGGCTTTTTACTCACCGCATTTCCTTCAGATAGTGCTGCAGGTGGGGTTTTTCACACCGACAAGATCACACTATTAGATCCGGGATTACATATACGGGGCTATTACGATGGCACCTCTTCCAAAGGAATGGATGAACTTTATGAAGACTTAACGATTTTGTTGAATGAAAAATAGTTCCGCTATGCTCGAACCTGCTCTTAAGAAAAACGACAAACAGGCCAAAACGCTGATCTGGCTGTTTTCTGTCGTGGTATTTTTAGTCGTCGTATCATTGAAATACATTAGAATAGAGGCTGATCTTGGATTCGACGTTCACGTGTTTGCGAAAATCAATGCCTGGATCAATGGCACCGTGGCCGTGTTGCTATTACTCGGACTGCTCACTGTTAAAATCAAAAAGTATCAACTCCATAAAAAAATTATGCTGACCTCCATGGTCCTGTCTATTCTTTTTTTGCTGAGTTACATCGCACACCATGCGCTTTCAGGTGATACCATCAGACCCACAGATGCTCCTTACCGTGGGTTTTACCTCTTCATTCTTCTCACTCATATCGTGCTGGCTGCTGTCATATTGCCATTCATTCTTTTCACGGCCTACCGCGCCTTAATATCTGAATTTCCCGCACACAAAAAGCTTGCACGAATCACCTGGCCTATATGGTTTTATGTGGCCATTACAGGGGTTTTGGTATATCTGATGATCAGTCCCTATTATTCTTGATCCGAGAAACGCAATTATTCGTAATACGTGAATTAATCATGGTTTCCTTATGTTTTTTCTCTAAATTTGCGGGAATGGATAAATTGAAAGCCATAGTGTTATGCGTTTTTCTTTCTGTTGTCATGCATGCGTCCACATTAGCACAATGTGCTATGTGCCGGGCAACGGCGGAAAGTGCTACTGAAAATGTCGACAAAGGAATCGGGAGTGGTCTCAATGGAGGAATCGTTTACCTGATGCTGCTTCCTTACCTGCTTCTAAGCACTGTGGCTATTGTATTTTTCCGGAAGAAAATTATTGGCTTCTTCAAACCGGGAGCTGCTTGAGGTGTTAACTGCGTTTTTGGTCCGTTTTTTGAAAACAGGTTAATACAACTTCAGGTAAGGTGTTGCTTAATTGTGATTCTGCCATGTATTAAGCTAAATCAGCTTCGTGGTCGCAAACGGTTTAATGCAGTCAAATACCTGACAAACGTATTTTAGAACACCAATCAATGAATCTGATAAAACAGACTCTTTTCCTTACGGTAGTCGCAGTGCTTTTCACTTCGACTATTTCCGCCCAATTCACAACGGAAGAGAAAATTGACTCTGCAAATACTTCGGGTGTGCAGGATCAGAAAATGCAGATTAGTGTTTTGGATTACAAATCCAAGAAGTACATGGAAGCAGATGTCATGATCAAAGGCATGAATCCAAGGAAAACGGTTGTTCTGAAAGATTTCACAGATTCAACTTTGGTTCTCAAAAAGTACAGGCTGTATACAGTTTCTGTGATCAAGGAAGGATATATGTATTTCGCTCATAAATTCTGGCCGGATGAAGCAGAAGTGCATTATGAGCGTATCGAACTCAAGCCAATTGCAGTAGGTCTGAAAACAAGTGTTGAAGACATTACTTTTCTTGGTGATGAAACTCAGATTTATCATAAATCAGTGCCCGCTCTTGAAGAGCTTATTTCTTTCCTTACGTTGAATCCGGGTATCAGCGTTTGCATCATCGGCCATGCCAATGGTCCTGTAACTGCTGAAAAAAAGAATTCAGATTCTTTCTACAGGAAAGCATCAGAAAAAAGAGCCATGGCCGTGGTAGATTATTTGGTGCAACATGGAATTGAGAAAGAAAGGCTCACATCTAAAGGTATGGGCAATAAACAGATGATATATCCGGATCCACAAACTGATTGGCAAGTGGGTGCAAACCGCAGGATTGAAATCGAAATCATTGATATGAAGTAAAGCCTCACCCGGCGTTGGAATTTAGCCGGCCTTTTCTGGCACCTTCTGTAATCTTTCTTAGCCACTGAACATAATCGTTGAGCTATGTGGCAATTTGAAACTAAGTTTGTCCTGAAGTCAACTTAGATACAAATGTTCAGGTCCATCTTTCTTGTTTTTCTATTGTTTCCGTTCCTGAGCCATGCGCAGTCATGGACATTGGACTCCTGCATCAACTATGCGTTTGAAAAAAACCTTTCCATTCTGCAAAGTGAGCAAAACATCAAATTGGCTGAAGTCAGCGAAATGACAGCCATCGGAGGGTTTATGCCGTCACTCAACGCTCAGGCTTCTCATGGTTATAACTGGGGCCAGCGAATTGACCCTTTCACCAACCAATTCGCGTCTTCGAGAATTCAGAGCAATAATCTGGGCATCGCAACCAGTCTCAATCTTTTCAGTGGATTTCAGCAACTAAATACCTACAAACAAGCCCAACTCAACTCAGAAGCGAGCAAATGGAACTATGAAAAAATGCGCAATGACATCGCACTTGGCGTGGCATCTGCATTTCTGAATGTTTTGATCAGTAAAGAATTTGCAGACATATCCCGCAGAACACTTGACGCAACGGATCGTCAGGTAAAACGAATGGAAAAACTTGTCAATGCAGGACAACTTGCACAGGGCAACCTGAACGACATTCTTGCACAGCAGGCCACCAACAACGCATCGCTTGTAGCTGCAAACAACACCTATGACCTGGCTAAAATTTCTCTGATGCAACTCCTGCAACTTGATGCTGGTGTGAGCAGCACCTTCAACATTGTCGTGCCTCAGCTTGAAGATGTCGAAAGCCTTGAATTGATTTCCAATCCGGAACTGGCGGTTGAATCAGCCATCAGAAATTTTCCAGATATCAAAGGCGCAACTGTGAATGTTGCGAGCGCCGATCTGGGAAGAAAAATAGCCACATCGGGATATTATCCAAGTCTGAATGCAAGTTTCACTTTTGGTACAGGTTACTCGGGCGCTGCCAAAGTGGCCACAGGGAATCCTGACCTGCTGAGTTTTCCAATCGGAACAGTATTAGGTACCGGTGATCTGGTTCTGTCTGTTCCACAACTTTCATATGACTCGGATGATTTTTCTGTTAAACCATTCGATGATCAATTGGCCGACAACGTTAACCGATCCCTTTTCTTCACACTCAATCTGCCCCTGTTCAATGGCTTTGCAACAAAAGGTGCGGTGAAGAGATCTGAAATCAATCAAATAAACGCACAGCTCCAGCTCGATCAAACAAAACAGACAATTGAACAGAATGTATATCGCGCATATACTGATGCAAAAGCAGCGTTAGCGAATTACTATGCTAATAAAACCAGTGTGGAAGCCAATCAGCTTGCCTTTGATTGGACAGAGTCGAGATATGATCAGGGAGCAACAAATCTGGTTGATTTTGCAGACGCAAGAACCAGACTTGAAAACGCACAGGCAGCTTTAACACGAAGCAAATACGATTACATATTCAAAGTAAAAGTCCTTGAGTTCTATATGGGTAAAACATTAAATTTAAAATGATGAGCAGAACTACCAAAAGAATAATCATCGCTTCAGTCAGCGTTTTGTTGGTTGTTATCACCATCAAATTAATTTGGGGTAAAGAGAAAGAAACAGAGGTAAGTGTTGCGAAAAGCAGCCTTCGTAATCTCACTGAAACAGTTTCTGCAAGTGGCAAAATTCAACCTGAAACAGAGGTAAAAATTCAATCTGAAGTTTCCGGACAGATTGTGGAACTACCTGTAAAAGAAGGCGACCTGGTAACCAAAGGTCAGTTGCTTGTAAAGATCAATCCTGATCTTTATATGTCGGCATTAAGCCGGGCAGAAGCAGCCATGAACAGTTCTAAAAGCAATCTGAGCAGCGCGAGAGCCAGGCTCTCACAGGCAGAGGCGCAGTTTAAAGCAACTGATCTGAACTTCCAGAGACAGAAAAAACTTTTTGAAGACGGGGCTATATCCAAAGCAGAAATTGAAACCATTACCAGTCAATGGGAAACCTCCAAAGCAGAAGTTACCGCAGGTAAAGAAAGCATCAGCGCTGCAGAATTCGCAATAGCCAGCGCTTTGGCCGGTGTGAACGAAGCATCAGACAATCTGAAACGAACCACCATTCTTGCACCTATGACCGGAACTGTAACTATGCTCAACAAAGAGCTGGGAGAAACCGTACTCGGCAACACCATGATGAGCGGGGATGTGATTATGAAGGTTTCGTCACTCACTTACATGGAAGTGAATGTGGAAGTAAATGAAAGCGATATTGTTCGGGTAGGGCTTGGTGACACCACGATGGTTGAAGTAGATTCTTACAAAGACGAAGAATTCAAGGGCGTTGTCACTGAAATTGGGAACACTGCGCTGAATGCAACAGGTGCTGCGTTGAGTATGGATCAGGTAACCAATTTCTCTGTAAAAATCAGAATTCTGCCGGAATCATATCAACATCACACAGAAGGGAAAAGTGAGAATTATTCCCCATTTAAACCGGGAATGAGCGCTACAGTTGATATCATTACAGAACGTGCAGACAATGTATTGTCCATTCCAATCAAGGCTGTAGCTTCAAGAGAAGACACCTCCTCTACATCGGCATCTGAAGAATATAGAAAAAGGAAGGCTGCCAAAGATGAAGGAACAGCAGAGGAAAATCAGGAGCCTCTCACGGTTGTGTTTGTCCTGAATGAAACAACCGGAAAAGCAGAATTGAGGGTGGTCAAGACAGGAATACAGGATGATAAATACATTCAGATTATCAGCGGTATCAATGAAAATGAAGGGGTGATCACCGGCCCTTATGATCAGGTTGCACATCAGTTGCGGTCAGGCGCGGAAGTGAAGAAAAAAACCTCAGTGGAAAAAGAGGTAAAAGAAGAAACAGACGAAGATTAATTACTCCATTCTCTTGTCTTATATACTTCACATAGAAACATCTGCAAAACGTTGTTCGGTTGCTATTTCGAAGAACAATACGCTTGCGGGCTCAGAGGGAATAACTTCAGAAGACTATGTACACGCCGAAATGCTTCACGTGCTGGTAGGCGATTTGCTAACCAATTTGAATCTGCAAATGAGCGATCTAAACGCGGTCAGTGTTAGCCGAGGCCCCGGATCATATACCGGTTTGCGAATTGGTGTTTCTGCAGCCAAAGGATATTGTTATACTCTTGGTATTCCACTCATATCAGTAGACACAACATCCGTAATTGCTCATCACGCAAGCACACTTTCGCCGGAATCGACCCGAATCATTGCCATGATTGATGCGCGTCGAATGGAAGTGTATTGCGGAATTTTCGAAAAGCAGGGCAAACGTATTAGTCACGATCAGGCAATCATCGTTGATGAAAAATTCATGGCTGAATATGATCAGGCCGATACAGTCTTTGCCGGTGACGGTGCCGGTAAGGTTAATCTACTGAACGCAAGACACGCAGCCGTGCATTGTTTTACACCTTCTGCCGAAATGATGGTAAACAACGTTTGGGAAAGATTCCATGAGGCTACATTTGAGAATATTGCTTCATTCGAACCATATTATCTCAAAGACTATTTACCGGGAATAACCAAAAAGACCCTCGTGTAGAAGTTTTCTTTACGAAGTGCACCTTCAATTTGATCTTACTTTTCAAACGCATTACCTTTGTTGGACGTTCTTCCGCAGGCCAATTGTTCAGGATCAGTGGGAATGGATTTCACGATATGAATTTTTTAAAATCGCTCATATGGTCGTTGTCTATTGTTTCAGCTGGAACGTTGCTTTCATGTCGTGACAGAAATATCAACCGAGTTCCTGATGTGCCCGTGAATATTGCCATCAATATTCTCCTTCCCGAATTCTTCGATCTGACTGTAACAACAGGCTCTGTATACTTAACCGGAGGATCTCGCGGAATCATCGTTTACAGGAAATCAGATACCGAATTTGTGGCTATTGAAAGACACAGTACCTATTTACCGGAAGATGAATGTGCGGTGATTGTCAAAGATGACGGCCTCATCATTGAAGATCCTTGTTCAGGTTCTCAATGGATTATCACGGATGGTACTCTGGTACAAGGTCCCGCAAGTTTGCCATTGATCACTTACGATACGAGCTACTCCCCTCCGATACTCTACATAAATAATTGAGGGGCCAAAGCCGGTTTGCCCGAACTGATTAGATCGGAACAGCTTGCTGCAGGAAATTAGACATCATTTCACATTGATCCCATGTTTCCATGCTGAATATTCTTTATACCATTGTTTTGTTGTTTGTGAGCGCAACGTTCATGAAGCCATCACACTCATGGTGTTTACCATTTTTGCTTTGGACCTTTTCAGCATGAGACTTTGAAACAGAATCATTTCGTCGCCTTAATCCCGACTTTAATCGCTGCTTAACTAGTATTCAAGAAAACATCTCCCTCAAGAGCAACTTTTTAATTCGTCGTTGAGTATAAACCGCTCAGTTGAAAATCCTTAGTAATTTATAATACAAATGAAAACTCTTATTGTCCTTTCATCTATCATCATTCTGTTCGTTGGTCTTAATGCCTGTCAGAACGGACAAACAGCGGAAAAGCAGTCCGATACGAATCAGGTGCTCAATCCGAATGATTCATTATTCATCATCAATGAGGGCGGCTTTTCTTTCGGAATTGTTCTGCCAAAAGACTTGATGATAGCCAACACACCGGTTGTTAAGTTCAACGGTGCGACTGGCGATATGCATATACAATGCGGCGATGAGTTCTGGATCGTGGCCAGCATGGAAAACACAGACATGAACAAGATCAAATCACAACTTGGCGATGACATACTGTTTACAAGCAAAATCATCGAAGAAACCAGCAACTCGTTGCTCTATCAGCGCAATCTGCCAGATGGCTCTGAATATGACTATAACTACCGCTCAATTTGCCAATTGGGAGATAAGAAATATACATTTCGGACCTGTGAAGAAGGCGAATTTTCGCTGGGAAGTGTAAACCGGATGAAATCCGCCATTTCTTCAGTATATCAATCAATCTAATTTTTGAATTAAATTCGTGGCACGATTTTAAGCCGCAACAAGAAACAACTATCTCATGAAAGCCCTATTAGCATCTATAGCCCTTACAATGACTTGCCTGCTCATGCACGCCGAAGTCTTGGTAATCAGCGGCATTTATCAGGGAAAGGACCTTTACGTCAAAAACCCGGTAACTTCAGGTGGTATTGGCTTTTGCATTTTCGAAGTGCAGGTCAATGGCCAGGTCACAAGTGATGAAGTGAATTCACCAGCATTTGCTGTAGATCTGAAGGTTTGGAACCTGCAGCAGGGCGATCCGATTGAGATTGTTTTGCGCATGAAAGAAAACTGTGATGTGAAAATCATCAATCCTGAAGTCATTTATCCTAATTCCACTTTCGAAGTGAGTTCAATCAGTCTTGAACCAGGCGGAATGCTTGAGTGGAAAACTGTGAAGGAAAGTTCCGCTATTCCTTATATCATAGAACAGTTCCGCTGGAATAAATGGGTGAAAGTTGGAGAAGTCATGGGTACAGGTCAAAGCACCGAAAACACGTACAATTTTCAGGCAATGCTTCACAGCGGCACCAATACTTTCAGAGTATATCAGCTCGACTTCAAGGGTCAGCGTTTTTCGCAAGATGTGAAAACTGTAAGTTCCGCTACTGAAATTAAAATTAAAAATACCCGCATTGGCAATTCAATTGAATTTTCAGGCGATACGGATTACGAAGTATACAGCGAATTCGGAGCTCTGGTGAAATCAGGCCGTGGTGCCATGATTGATACTTCCAAGTTTTATAAAGGAAAATATTATGTCAGCTACGACAACAAAGGTGGTGTTGTAGTCGAAAAGAAATAATGAATCTAATTGCATTGAAAGCCCTGCAACTGAAATGCAGGGCTTTCGTATTTTTAGTACCTCAAATCTCTTCTTTCATTCATGCTCAGAAAAATCGAACACATAGGCATTGCAGTTAAAGACATTGAAGTGTCCAACAAAATTTTTACTGAAGTGCTGGGTATATCACCTTACAAAGAAGAGAGGGTTGAAAGCGAGCACGTGCTTACTTCATTTTTTCAAATAGGTGAAAGCAAAATCGAGCTGTTGCAGGCAACGCATCCTGACAGTGCAATTGCCAAATTTCTGGAGAAAAACAAAGAAGGAATACACCACATAGCCTTCGATGTGGCCGACATATATGCCGAGATAGAGCGTCTGGAAGATCTGGGATATCAAATGATACATCAATCTCCAAAAGAGGGAGCCGACGGCAAACTCATTGCTTTCATGCATCCAAAAGGAACCAACTCCGTACTGGTAGAATTGTGCATGGACAAACCCTGAAGAACAAGCTTTCTGCCTTACTTCTTGCGACGCTTCCTGTCCATTTTTTTCTCCTGAGGACCCCAGAGATCATTGCCGTCGTGATTGCTCTTCTTATCTAAGTCGGGTATCGATTTGCCGGGCTGACCCTCACATTTTCTGCTCTGGGTCTTACTCAGCCACTGGATCTTCAGGGTGATGATGAAGGGCCTTTGTCTTCCTGTAAAATATTGAAGTGTAGATTTTCCATCCTCCCATGGAAACACGTTCAGGATTGGTGTTTCGATGGAAGGAATAATGTATATGCCGGGTTCAGGCTTCCAGCCAAAACCTAACTTGTAATGAAACTGAGCCAGAAATACTGAAGGGAATCCCCATTCTGCACCATATGGAGCGCTACCAATGTGACGGGTAATCAACCTGACATCTGCATTTACACCCAGAGAATTCTGAATCCAGTGCTTGCTGGTGAGCTGCAAAAAATTACTGGCATTGAAGAAACCACCGACGTAACTGTCCGAAAACCTTGAATTGCTGATCACCGGCGCAAAACCGCCGTTTGTGGCAGCTATGCCTGTAAAGTCCTCGCGACCGCGGAACATTTTGAAGTGCACGCCATAATCAATGTGATGCAGCAGGATCCGGTCAGTT
Organism: Crocinitomicaceae bacterium; assembly: GCA_040381475.1. GTDB lineage: Bacteria > Bacteroidota > Bacteroidia > Flavobacteriales_D > Sanyastnellaceae > JAIBBG01. The sequence continues at coordinate 101,236 of JBEIHH010000002.1, forward strand.
AGAAACATGTGGCGACCAAATTCCAGATAAGCGCCAATCTTTCCAGCCCTTGAAAAATCGCCACTGTAAATTGTATCCGAAGCTTCTGCATTATCAGAGTAGCCAGTCAATGATTCTTTCCTATTAAACGGAAGCATATAAGTTATTCCCGGGGAAATCAACCATCCCGTATTCTTATAGGCCGTTCCAGGTATATAAACAGGCTGCAGGTGCCTATTGTACTGCGCCTGCACACAAGAAAACACCGCAAGAAATACTATGGTGATAAAATACTTCATGTGAGTAAATTAAAACAAAATTCCAACGCAGAATTCACAGAAATATTGAATTAACAAACGGAGAATGTCAAATCAACAAACCAAGAATTTTGTTCTCGACCTCGTCCGAATCCCATTTGGCCTCTATTTCGGGGTCCGACATGATCTGATCCATGATCTTCTGCTGTCGGTCGCCATTGGCAAGGGCTTCATGGTAAGGAGTATGAGAAAAAGTTACCTGAGAATAAAGCGGAATCCACTTATCCGGGTGTTTATCAGAAAAGCGTGATTCAATTTTCTTCTGAAGCAGAAACTCTTTGTCCGCTGTCTTATCGCGCATTTCAATGTAATTGCGCAGTGCAAGTTCAAGAATTGCATCACCGGCTGGTCTGCGTTCTTTGGTGTATTCCGGAAACACCTTGGAGAAATCATCGCCCCAGTCATCCAGCAATCTGTTGAGCACAGTGCAATCTTCAAAGCCACAATTCATACCTTGACCATAGAACGGAACAATTGCATGCGCTGCATCACCCATAAGACAAAGTTTGTCTTCATAATGCCACGGATAACATTTCATCATCACTAAGCTCGCATCCGGATTGGCAAAAAAATCGTCCGTGAGCTCGGGCATCATTGAAACCGCATCAGGAAATGCACATCAAAAAATGCTCTCACTGCGTCCGGTGTTTTGAGATTCTCAAGCGAATTTTTGCCTTCAAAAGCAATAAAAAGTGTGCACGTGAAACTTCCATCGAGGTTTGGCAGTGCAATCATCATGAATTCGCCGCGAGGCCAGATGTGAAGACAATCCTTGCGCAACTGATGTGTTCCATCAGGGTTCGCCGGTATCTCAAGTTCCTTGTATCCATGGTCCAGATAGGCCTGCGAAAAGTCATTGCGATCAATCTTGGACATTCTGGTACGTACGGCGCTGAAAGCTCCGTCTGTGCCAAAAACATGATCAAATTCAGCAACCACTTCACGCTTATTCACTTCGTCGTAGAAAGTAATCGCGTTGTTCTGAATATTCACATCCAGACAGCGATGAGAAAAATTGAACGACACATTTTCAAAATCATCAGCACATTGAAGCAAAGTCTGGTTGAGTAATCCGCGGGATACACTATAAATAGCCTGACCCTCTTTTCCATATTGCTGATAAGTAAGTTTGCCATCTACAGCATGCATGAGTCTACCTGTCATAGGCAGGGCCACTTTGCGAATGGCATCGCCCAGTCCGGCACCTTCAAGTCCACGCCAGCCCCTGTCGCTAAGAGCCAGATTGATACTTTTGCCCTGAACAACTTTCATTTTCCGGATATCAGGTCTTCGGTCGAACACTTGCACCTGATAGCCACGGCGTGCCATATAAACTGCCCAAAGGCTTCCAACCAATCCGGCACCTACTACAGCAATTTTTTTATTCTTCATCTGACAATTCTAAGTTATTATATGCGATCGAGGGCCTGAGCAAGATCAGCAATTAAATCCTCACCATCTTCAACACCAACGCTCAGGCGTAACAATGAATCCACAAGTCCGGTTTTGATTCTTTCTTCGCGCGGTATTGATGCATGAGTCATGGAAGCAGGATGACCCACCAAGGACTCGACACCACCAAGCGATTCTGCCAGAGAAAAAACACCCAATGCCTGTGCAAGTTTGCTTGCCTCTTCAAAAGAATCACTTTTCAACGTAAATGAAATCATTCCGCCAAAATCGCGCATTTGAGATTTCGCCACATCATGGTTGGGGTGATCGGTAAATCCCGGCCAATAGACCTTTCCGACTTTAGGGTGCTTTCTTAAATATTCAGCGACAAGCTTTCCATTCTCACAATGAGCACGCATGCGGAGGTGAAGCGTTTTCAGACCGCGCAGCACAAGGAACGAATCCTGAGGCCCCGGTACTGGTCCACAAGAGTTGGTTATGAATGCCAACTGTTCAAAATACTCCTTGTTGTTGGTCATGAGAGCACCCATTACTACATCGCTGTGACCGCCGAGGTATTTGGTGGCACTGTGCATCACTATATCAATGCCGAGGTCCAGAGGATTTTGCAAATACGGCGAGGCAAATGTGTTATCAACGACAGAAATCAGCTTGTACTTTTTAGCAAGATTGGCGTAAGCCACGACATCAATAATTTTCATCATCGGATTGGTCGGAGTTTCAATCCAAATCATTTTCGTGTTGGAATTGATGAGCGATTCAACCGCAGCGAAATCATGCATATCCACGAAATGGAATTTGATTCCAAACTTGGCAAATACCTTCGTAAACATGCGGTATGTTCCACCATATAAATCATCCGTAGCTATCAATTCGTCGCCTGGTGCGAGCAGTTTAATAATGGTGTCTATAGCTCCCATGCCACTGCTGAAACAAAGCGCATGATCCGCATTTTCAAGAGAGGCCAAACACTTCTCGAGCGCAACCCGGGTAGGATTCTTGCCTCGGGCATAAGCATAGCCTTTGTGCACTGAGGGAGCATCCTGGACATAGGTGGAGGTTTGATATATCGGCGTCATGATGGCACCGGTAGTAGGATCCGGCTCCTGACCGGCATGAATCGCTTTTGTTCCGAACTTCATTTACAATTTTTTTGGTGCCGCAAGGTAACAAGGACATGCATCAACCGCGGGAAAAAGCGATACTAAATGGGTTCTATTGTACCATAAAAGTCGGGAGCCAATCAGCGCAGTCGATCGGGATTATCACTGAGAAAAGACTTCCAGCCGGTATAGCTCTTTTTGTCGCCTTTGACGGTCTGTCCCTGATAAAAATGACATACAGCGGCGGCAAGACCATCGGTCGCGTCCAGCTTGTCAGGCATATCCTGGTCAGGTATATTCAGAACCCGCTGAATCATGGCAGCCACCTGTTCTTTGGACGCATTTCCATTACCCGTAATACTTTGCTTGATTTTTCTCGGAGCATATTCTACAACGGGGATTTTTCTGCTCAGTGCAGCAGCAATAGCAACACCCTGAGCCCTACCCAGCTTCAACATTGACTGAACATTTTTACCGAAAAAGGGAGCCTCAATCGCCAGTTCATCAGGGTAAAAACCGTCGATAAGTTCGATGCATCGTTCGAATATCTTCTGCAATTTCAAGTGATGATCATCGTATTTATCCAGTTTCAGAACGCCCAATGCTACGAGGTGCATCTTCTTTCCTTCAACCTTGATAATGCCATACCCCAAAATGGTAGTTCCGGGGTCGATTCCTAAAATGATGCGTTCCTTTGCTGTCAATTCTTTTCTTTGAGGCAGTAAAACTATGGAGTTCGCAGCAATATCAGCCTTGATCATTATTCTCTTTTATTTACTGCTCATGCTGCGGTTGTATAATGGCTGGCGCAAATTGATTTCTGTAGCAGCAAGACCCACTCCTTTAACTCCGATTAGCATTGTTATCACATTCAGGGATGAAGCCGAAAAACTTCCTGCACTGGTAAACTCCTTGATTCCTCAGTTAAATCTATCTGCCCACTCGGAAATAATCCTCGTTGATGATCACAGCACAGATGATTGTATCCGGCAACTGAAGGATTTAACTGCTGATCAGGACCGAATTCACATCCTTCAACCAGCAGATCTTCACGGTAAAAAGGCCTGTCAGTACTTAGGAATTTCATCGGCAAAAAACAACTGGATTGTCACCCTCGATGCGGATGTCAGCATCGACCAGAATTGGTTGATGAGGCTAAGTTATCACGCCGCCAATTCCCAGGCCTCCGTGCTGATTCTCCCTTTGATGATTAGTGACGGAAAAAATTTGTTTGGAGGTTTGCAATCACTAGAATTTTTCTCACTCATTTTTACTACAGCAGCGAGTGCGTCGAATAAAAACGCACTGCTGTGCAACGGAGCCCATCTTGCATTCAGAAAACGGCTGTATGAAGCCTTTCAACATAGCAGAGCAGACGAACAGACAAGCAGCGGAGATGATGTTTTTTTGCTTGACTATGCAAAAAAACATGAGCGTGTTGAATGGTTGCACGACAAATCAATACTAGCGATTACCTCAGCGGAAACAAGCTTTTTATCATTCATCTCCCAGCGTGTGCGATGGGCCTCCAAATCGCACAAGGTCGGCGACAAGAGATTGTTTTATACCGGACTCACAGTATTTCTCGCGAATGTTTCGATGATGATTTCGATGCTAATTCTTGTCAATGAAAGCAAGGGAAACATTATTCCAGTCACCGCCATTCTGGTCAAAACTTCAATCGATCTGGTTGTTATTTATTCGGTTGCCCGATGGCTGTGTAAAACTCGGCTCATGAGATTTTTTCCACTTCTTGTTTTGATCTATCCGCTTTACGCAATTTTGATTCCGATTATAGGTCTCTTCTGGAAACCGAACTGGAAAGGACGCCGAATTAAAGTCTAAGTTGGAAAACACGGTCAAAAACAAACAAAACGATTCACCGGCAAAAATTGCCTGGAAAAGATTTCGTCGGAATCCACTTGCGATGAGTGGCCTGATGTTCATTTTACTGTTGATGACGATAACACTTATTGGTCCTTTTATCCGGCCTGATGATACCGTCAATGCCAACGATCAGAATCTTTTCCTGAGCCGAAAAAAACCGGGCTATTCGGCTCAATTCGTATATGTGAAGAAGGAAAATGCTCCTCTCATTTCTTCGTATAGAAAATGGTTTGATGGCGGAGCACCACATGAATACACTGCTTATCCTGTTCGTTCAGTCACAGTTGAAGCCAACGGATATCACATTGAACCCATCCGGGAGGAAGATCATACCGTATTCAACAGATTATACACAGCAGAAGAATTGGTGCAATCAGGCAATGGGAACCACGCAAAAGACATCATTCACGAAAAAACTTATCTGCTGGGAACCGACAAATACGGTCGCGACTTGCTGTCGCGGCTGATGGCAGGAGCAGTTATATCATTGTCAGTAGGTGCTATTGCCGTTATCATCTCATTGCTTGTGGGCCTCACTCTGGGATTGATTGCGGGTTATTACCGCGGAATAACAGACAAAATTATCATGTGGTTTACCAATGTAATCTGGGCCATTCCTACTTTGATTTTGGTGATGGCCATTACGTTTGCTTTCGGCACCGGATTCTGGATCATCTTTCTTGCTGTAGGACTAACCATGTGGGTAGAAGTAGCCAGGATAACGCGCGGACAGGTATTGAGTGTTCGTGAAAAAGAATACATCGAAGCCGCAAGGGCTCTGGGTTTTTCTGAAGTGCGCATCATATTCAGACATATCCTTCCCAATATTCTTTCTCCGGTCATAGTGATTTCTGCAGCCAATTTTGCTTCAGCGATTCTCATTGAAGCCGGTCTTAGTTTTCTCGGTCTCGGAGCTCAGATACCTACACCGAGCTGGGGCAATATCATACGGGAACATTACGCCTATATCACAACAGATCTGGCCTATCTTGCCATTGTTCCGGGCCTTCTTATCATGATGCTGGTGCTGGCTTTCATGATGGTTGGCAACGGATTGCGCGATGCCCTCGATGTGCGGGATTCATAGTACTTTTACCCGCATGGAAAAACACGCCAGGATTTTCGTAGCCGGACACCGGGGTATGGTAGGCAGCGGCATTGTACGCAAACTTGTGGCAGAAGGTCATGACCATCTCCTCTTGCGCACCTCCGCTGAAATGGACCTAAGAAATCAATCTGCTGTTGAGCACTTCTTCAGTCATGAAAAACCTGAATACGTTTTCCTTTCTGCTGCCAAAGTCGGAGGTATTCATGCTAACAATGTTTATCGGGCTGAATTCCTGTATGACAATCTGATGATTCAGAACAATGTCATTCACGCCGCATACAAATCAGGGGTGAAGAAATTGCTTTTTTTAGGATCATCGTGCATTTATCCAAAACTTGCCGCTCAGCCTCTTCGCGAAGAAAGTCTGCTTACGGGCTTGCTTGAACCGACCAATGAGCCCTATGCCATTGCAAAAATTTCCGGAATAAAAATGTGTGAAGCATACCGTGATCAATACGGATGCAACTTCATTTCGGCAATGCCAACCAATTTGTACGGACCAAACGATAATTACGACCTGAATAATTCTCACGTGCTTCCGGCGATGATTCGAAAATTCCATGCAGCGAAAGAACAGGGGCTTGATGAAGTAGTTCTTTGGGGCACAGGTTCGCCCATGAGAGAGTTTTTGCATGTTGATGACCTTGCAAATGCCTGCTATTTTCTGATGAAAAACTATAACGAAAAACTTTTTGTCAATGTCGGCACCGGAGAAGATCTTACCATCAAGGCACTTGCAGAAATGGTAAGAAATACAGTTGGTTTTTCAGGAGAAATTATCTGGGATACTTCAAAACCGGATGGAACTCCGCGCAAGCTGATGGACGTATCAAGACTCCACAATTTAGGATGGAAACATCAGATAGATCTGCAAAAGGGAATCAATGAAGTGTACAATGAATTCCGCTCACTGAACATTGAAGAAGTGAGAAGCAAGTGAGGTTTTTTTCCACACATAACTTGGAATATGATTACAGCGTTTTAGCCACGTGGCTGAAGAAGTGGCTTTGCGCGCTTTTCATCCTAATTCCGGCTATCTTTCAAGCACAGCAGAAGTTGATTCCATTGAATCGCTTTTATCAGCGGGAGATCGAAAGAACCACCCAAAACGATTCGACGCAGGTCATTCATTATGGCTCTCGCCCCCTTCATGAGCAATCTATGAACCTTCAAGGTGTTTACGGATTTGCCCGGGACACAAGAAAATACTACAACAAGGAGGCAACCAAGCTCTACCGTGATCACCTGTTCACTATCACCAAAGATGACTTTTTTCTTGCACTGGATCCCCTTTTTGATTTTACACTTGGCAAGGACATAGCCGACACAAGTTATTTCAAAACGCAAAAAATGTTCACCAACCAACGCGGAGTGCAAGTGATTGGTGACATCGGAAACAAATTTTCTTTCCAGACAAGTTTTTATGAAACACAAATTGTTGTACCGGTGTATTTAAAAAACTACTGCGATTCTACAGGTATTTTTCCTGGTTGGGGAAGAACCAAAGACTACAACCAACGTGGTTACGACTTTGGTGTTTCAACGGGCTGGATCAGTTATAGCCCTATCAAAGAATTGAATCTGCAGTTCGGTCAAGGGAAAAGTTTTTATGGCAACGGATACCGTTCCTTGTTGTGGAGTGACGCAGCTTTCAACACTCCCTATATCAAAGCGACTGTCGGCTTATTGGGGAACAAACTTCAATACAGCAGCATGTATGCAACATTGCAAACGCTTTACAGATTGCCTTTGGGCGAAGTGCCCGAAGCCTTGTTCATCCGCAAAGGCGCCAGTGTGAATTATCTCAGTTGGGTGCCTGCTCAGGGAGTTGAAATAGGACTTTTCGAAAGTGTAATATGGGATGGCTATGACAGCACCGGCACGAAAGGTCCCGGATACGGAGCATACATTCCGGTCATAGGATTTAACACAGCAGTTTTGGGATTGGACAAAGAGCAGAATGTGATGGCAGGTCTGAATGCCCGTTTTACCATTGGCAGCAGCATTGCTTTCTATGGCCAGTTTGCAATGGATAGTAAAAAACACAATGCCTATGGCTGGCAAGCGGGCGCAAAATTTTTCGATGCATTTGTTCCACATCTTGATTTACAGATTGAATGGAATTCGTTGGGTGATTACATGTATGCCAGCAGCAACGTATTGACCAGCTATTCTCATTTCAATCAGCCCATCGGGCATCCAACAGGCGGTGCAACAGAAGAATTACTGGTGATTGCGAATTACAGGTATAAAAGGTTTTTTACCCAGATCAAAATGAACCAGATCTATCATTCACTGGGACCGGAAGGCAATTGGTCAAGCAATCCGGAAATTCAAACGACGAATATCGAGCCTTGGCCTCAGAAAAATATTTTCCAGACCGATGTAGAATTCGGATTTTATTTTAATCCCAAGACCAATTTTCAGATACTTGCCGGTTACACAAACCGAACAGATACAACAGATTACAATTGGTCAGACGATGTGATGCTGAAAACCTCGTTCTTCTACCTGTCGCTTAGAACGAATCTCATCAATCGTTATGCAGATTTTTGAACTACCTTTCGGGCGGAATCGGTTCAATAATTTTCAACCTTAACGCAACGTGTCAGAGATTATAAGAGATTTATTGGGGTGCTTTGGGACCGCATTTTTCCTTGTGTTAATTGCCACGCCCTCATTGATCAAAGTGGCGAAACTTAAGCACCTGGTCGACGAACCTGGAGATGCACGCAAGCTTCACAGGCGTTCTATACCTACCATTGGTGGTATTATGATATTCGCAGGAACCATCATTGGTTATAGCCTTTGGTTTCCTTCGAAAGAAGGATGGATTCTGGGAACAAATTACTTCCCCATTGAAGCACTGAATGAGTTTAAATATCTCGTGGCGTGCATGTTTATCTTGTTCTTTCTCGGGTTAAAAGACGACATTATCGGCGTTTCACCTACCAAAAAACTAATTGTTCATTTGGTCGTCGGATTCATACTTGTTTACATGGCAGATATCCGTATCACCCAATTCTGGGGACTGTTTGAAGTGGATCAATTGCCCGAATGGCTGAGTATTACGCTTTCGCTTTTCGTCTACATAGTCATTGTGAATTCTATCAACCTGATCGATGGTGTTGACGGTCTTGCGGCCGGTGTGGGGCTGATAGCCAGCATCGCATTTGCTTTCTGGTTTTATCGCACAGGTGACCAACCCCTTGCCCTGCTTGCCATGGGTTTGGGTGGCTCTTTGCTTGGTTTTCTCATTTACAACTTTCAGCCGGCCAAATTATTCATGGGCGATTCAGGATCGCTTATCATCGGATTGGTCTTGTTTGTTCTGGCTGTCAAAATGATTGAGTACCCGGTAAAGCGTATGCTGATTACCATGAACGCCATTCCAAAACCTGTACTTGCAATGGCGATTCTTGCCTACCCTCTAGTTGATACTCTAAGAGTTTTTATCATTCGGGCCTCCAAAGGCAAATCTCCATTTTCAGCAGATAAAAATCACATTCACCACAAGCTCTTGTCGCTCGGATTCAGCCACAGACAAACATCTCTCATCCTCTACACTTTCTCAATTTTCATTATTCTGCTAACTTTCCTTACACCACCCTATTCACCGAATGTGACTTTTCTCGTGGTCATGTCGGTGGCCATCCTGAGTCTGAATTCTGTGTTTCTTTTTCCCAGCAAGAAGTAACTGAACCTGATACGGCTCAAGACTGGGTCCCTTGTGAAATACATCCTAACTGAAATTTGGAACAGCATAAGCCTTTACCATCTTGTCGTCGATGGATTTCGGAGAAAGTATCACCAGGCGTTCCATGACATTCCGAAACTCACGGATATTGCCTGACCACTTCAACTCCTGCAATGCCTTGATTGCGCCGGCGGTGATCTCCTTCTTCGGTTGACCGTATTCTTCTGAAATCTGATTAAGAAAGTGTTCAGCGAGCATCGGAATATCTTCCTTCCTCTCATTCAGAGAAGGAACCCTGATCACAATTACAGATAATCTGTGATACAAATCTTCACGGAAATTTCCGGCTTCGATTTCTTTTCTCAGATCTTTATTCGTGGCGGCAAAGACGCGCACATTCACCTTGAAGTCTTTATCGCCACCCACGCGTGTAATCTTACTTTCCTGCAACGCACGCAAAACTTTTGCCTGAGCAGAAAGCGACATGTCGCCAATTTCATCAAGGAACAATGTACCGTTATCCGCAAGTTCAAATTTTCCCAGTCGCGTTTTGATTGCTGACGTGAAAGAGCCTTTTTCGTGTCCGAACAATTCACTTTCAATCAACTCAGATGGTATTGCTGCGCAGTTAACTTCAATGAAGGGACCGGCAACTCTTTCGCTCTTTTCGTGCAACTGACGGGCCACCAGTTCTTTTCCTGAACCATTGCCTCCTGTGATCAATACACGCGCTTCTGTGGGCGCAACAGTATCAATCATTTTTTTGATCTCCATGATGGCAGCGCTCTCTCCGACAATCTGTGAGCCAAGCACTTTATTCACCTTTTTCCGCAATGTTTTGGTTTCCTTCTCGAGCGAATTTTGATTGGTGGCATTTCGCACTGTAACAAGTATTCGATTCAGATCCAAAGGCTTTTGAATAAAATCATAAGCACCTCTTTTCAATGCATCCACTGCGGTTTCAACACTTCCATGACCAGTGATCATCACGATGGGCGACTCAACTCCCTTCTCTTTGAGTTTGGAGAGAAGTTCTATTCCATCCATTCTGGGCATTTTGATGTCGCAAAAAATCAAGTCAAAATTTTCCTTCTCAACCACCTTCAGCGCAGCCGCGCCGTCCTCCGCTTCAGACACTTCAAATGATTCGTACTCCAGAATTTCCTTCAACGCTTTGCGGATGGCCACTTCGTCATCGATTACAAGAATTTTTGCCATGGGTAATTAAAATGATTTTGTGCGAAAATAAGATCACACTGCCCATCACTGCGCTTATTGGTTACTACAACTGCTGAACGTGGATAACAACCGGAAGAACAACTCACATTGACCGAACTATGATGAACGATTTCAAAACATTGCTGAATTTCAATGATTATAAATACAGGCACTCAGGTTGCTCAAACACCTATCAGTGCAACAGAAATTAGTTCAGATCCTTCAATCTTCCGGCACTGATGAACCGTTTAGAAAAATATTCCGAATCCTGCATGACCTCCTCAATAACACCTGCCTGAACAGTTGCGTGTATCATGCTAATCCGATCGCCCTCGACCTCTTTTACAATAGCAACATGTCCAATATTCTTTTTCGAAACTTTCCTTCCTGAGAAAAAGAGCAAATCACCTGCTTTGACTCGTCTCAGTTTAATCTGCTCACAAGATGCGTAAAGCGCACCGCTGCTGTGAGGCAATTTCATACCGAATTTGCCATAAACATGCATGACAAATCCCGAGCAATCAAAAGTCTTCGGACCACAGCTGCCATAGCCATACCGGCACCCTGAAAAAGTTCCGGCATACGAAAGCACACTATCAATCAGATCCGTGCTTTTTAGTTCGACAACCAAAGTGTCAGCAACCGGCGAATCCGGCACATCAGAACTATCTCGCTGCGCCGACATTGTACACACAGCGCAAACAAGCAACAGTAAAGTATTGACTAACTTAATCACGCTGCAAATTTAACGTGGTTGTTCATATCCTTTAGAGCATGACTTGAGGCCGGAAGTTATTTTCGCGCTGTGAATAAGACAATAGACTTTCTGCTTGAACTGAATGACGCTCAACGCGCGGCGGCTTCTCACATGAATGGACCGTTGATGGTTATTGCCGGAGCCGGTTCAGGAAAAACCCGGGTTCTGACCTATCGTATTGCTTATCTTATTCAGCAAGGTGTAGATCCGTTTCAGATACTCGCACTTACGTTTACCAACAAGGCTGCCAAAGAAATGAAAGCCCGTATCGGTAAACTGGTTGGTGATCACGAAGCGCGCAATATCTGGATGGGTACATTTCACTCCATTTTTGCCCGCATACTGCGCATGGAGTGTGATAAAATAAACTATCCCCGGAATTTTTCGATTTACGATACTACTGATTCCAAAAGTCTCATCCGTGATATTCTCAAAGAGATGGGTCTTGATGATAAAATCTACAAACCTGGAACTGTCTACAACAGAATTTCTGCCAGCAAAAACAACCTTGTTTCAGCACAGGATTATTGCAGCGATGTTGAAATTCAGGCTGAAGATAAATCTGCCGGCAGGTCCAAAATGGGTGAAATATACAAGGCCTACAATTTGCGCCTCTTCAAAGCAGGAGCGATGGATTTCGACGATCTGCTTTTTAAGACGAATGAATTGTTGCGCGACTATCCGGATGTGCTTGTAAAGTACCAGCATAAATTCCAATACATTCTGGTGGACGAGTATCAGGAGACCAACATTTCACAATATCTCATTATCAAACAGCTGGGTGCGGCATATGAAAATGTTTGTGTGGTAGGTGATGATGCTCAAAGTATTTATGCTTTCCGCGGTGCCAATATTCAAAATATTCTCAATTTCAGAAAAGACTATCCTGAATTTGCGATGTATAAACTGGAGCAAAACTATCGCAGCACCAAAACCATTGTAGAGGCAGCAAACAGTATCATTTCAAGAAACAAGGATCAGATAAAAAAAGAAGTCTGGACAGCCAATGAAGCAGGCAATGCCATCAAAGTTCATCGTGCTCTTACAGACAATGATGAAGGTTATTTCGTCGCCAACCAGATTTTTGCCATTCGCTCTGAAACAGGCGCAAACCCTTCACACTTTGCAATACTCTACAGAACCAACGCTCAGAGCCGCGCATTCGAAGAAGCACTCAGAAAACTGAACATCCCATATAAAATATATGGCGGTCTTAGTTTTTACCAGCGAAAAGAAATCAAAGACCTCATCGCATATTACAGGCTTACCTGTAATCCGCATGATGAAGAATCACTGAAAAGAGTCATCAATTATCCAAAACGGGGAATCGGCGATACAACCATCAACAAAATCGTAGTTGGTGCAGCTGAACGTCAAATCAGTATTTGGGAAATGATCGATCGGTCGTGGGAAATCGGACTGAGCGGCGCAACCATGCATAAGGTTGGCGAATTCGTTACACTGATCAAAAGTTTCGCAGTGCATCTGGAGAGCAAAAACGCTTACGATATCGGGCATCTTATCGCAAGTGAAAGTGGCTTGCTGAAAGAACTCTATTCCGATCGCACACCGGAAGGGGTGGCACGTTACGACAATATTCAGGAATTGCTGAATGGTATGAAGGAATTCAGTGATAAAATCGATCCTGAATTTCCAGACACAATCAATACGCTTAGTGATTTCCTCATTGATGTTGCGTTGCTCACCGATGCAGACAATGAAGATGAAAGCGATGAAGGCAAAGTTTCACTGATGACCATTCACGCCGCAAAAGGACTCGAATTCGAATACGTCAATATTGTTGGATTGGAGGAAAATCTATTTCCATCGCAACTGAGCATCAACTCGCGCGAAGAACTTGAAGAAGAACGCCGTCTTTTTTATGTGGCGCTGACCAGAGCAGAAAAACGAGCTACGCTGAGTTACGCTCTTACAAGATACAAGTGGGGACAATTGCAGCAATGCGAGCCATCGCGTTTCATTGAGGAAATTGATGAGCAGTTCCTCGAATTACCTGCGGCCGAAAAACCTCGCGCACAGCCAAAAGCCTTCGACTTTCAAAACGAAAGAAGCAGCTTCTTTGGCAAAGACGCACCAGTGCGCAGAGCTTATCAACCGCGCGAAAAGCCAAACGAGCCTTCCACTCCTGTGGCACCTCCGGCCGGTTTCAGAAAATTGAACAATACATCAGCAGCACAAGTTTCCTCCGGTGAATATTCTCAGGCTTCTCAAATTGTCGTAGGAGCTGAAGTAATACATGAAAAATTCGGAAAAGGAAAGGTGATTCAGGTAGAAGGTGATGCACCGGATCAAAAAGCTACCATCTTTTTCCCCTCAGCAGGTCAGAAACAGCTATTGCTCAAATTCGCCAAGCTCAAAGTAGTCTGAAGTCATTGACTATCCCTATTTTTGGAAAGTGACATCTTTTTACGAAATATTACGGAGTGCGCGACAGAACGGTAAAAAGTTACTGGCGGTGCTGATCGATCCCGATAAAATGTCTGATAAACATCGCTTGTCGGAATTACTTGGAATCATTCGTCATTCGCATGTCGATTTTATCCTCATCGGAGGCAGTTTGCTCACTGAAGATCATTTCGAAGATTGTGTAAAGTTTGTCAAAGCAGAAAGCAATTTGCCTGTGGTACTATTTCCCGGAAGCCCCGCGCAGATAAGCAATCATGCCGACAGCATCCTTCTGCTCTCTCTCATTTCAGGCAGAAATGCCGACCTCCTCATTGGCCAGCAAGTGGTTGCTGCACCAAGGCTTAAAAAGTCATCACTTGAAATAATACCGACTGGCTATATGCTGGTCGATTGCGGTAGATCGACTACTGCTTCATACATCAGTCAGACTTTTCCAATGCCATGGAACAAACCGGAAATTGCAGTAGCCACAGGAATGGCAGGTGAGATGCTGGGCATGAAATGCCTCTATCTTGATGGTGGCAGTGGTGCCGACAAACCAGTAAGTGGCGAAATGATCCGCGCCGTCAGGGAAGAGACCTCAGTCCCCTTAATCGTTGGCGGGGGTATCCGAAATGAAGACGAAGCGTTCCATGCCTGGAATTCCGGGGCCGACCTTGTGGTCATAGGCACTGCCTTCGAAAATGAGCCGGAATTGTTGTTCTCGATAGTATCACAACGATTATTTAAATCCTGAGTTACATCCGTTGAATTGATGGGCGCGAGTTTCATGTGATATAAAAGCAATTTTGACCTTAGTTTTGGTTAAAAATTTGATCATGATCAGAAAACCATTCAATCTCAAGCATTGGATCGAAGAAAACCGGAACCTGCTTAAACCACCGGTAAACAATAAAAATCTTTACAAAGAAGCCGGCGATTACATCATCATGATCGTAGGAGGTCCGAACGCTCGAAAAGATTATCACTACAATCAAACGGAAGAACTCTTCTACCAGCTTGAAGGTGATATTGAAGTGGGCATTCAGGAAAACGGAAAAGCCGTGGATGTTGTCATCCGTGAAGGCGACATGTTTCTTTTACCGGCAAATGTTCCCCACCAGCCAAGAAGGGGTCCAAATACAGTCGGCCTCGTGATCGAATGCAAACGTGACGACAGGAATCTTGAAGACGGACTTCAATGGTATTGTGAAAATTGTAACAACCTTTTGCACGAATACAAATTCATACTTCACGATGTAGAAAAAGATTTCCTTCCGAGGTTCAAAGAATTTTATTCAAACGAAAAATTGCGCACGTGCAATAAGTGTGGAACCGTCATGGCTACTGATCCGCGATTCATTTAATTGAACCAAATCCATTGCGCTCAGCGCAACCAATTGCTCGGACAAGCAGTCTTGTTATCATAACAACCTCTTAATCAATGGACAACCAACTAAAAAAGCTCTTCTGTGCAATTCTAATTTGCTGCATTCAGTTCACAATTGCCAGCACAGCCATTTCGCAGGCATGCGCCTCATTTGATTTTGAACCAACCCCCAACAACGGCTACATCTTGTTTCCCACTGTTCCTGAGATTGGGCAGTTTGGAGGTGACCCCCAATGGACAATCACAGTTCAACCGCTTGGAACGACAGTTCAAACAGGAACCGAACTATTGCTCGATGCGCAGACTCTGCAAATACTGTCCATGACAGAAGGAGCTGAAATCTGCTTCACTTGGGGACAAGACAATACTGAATGCCCTTTCAGCTTTTGCAATACAATTACCTATAGTTTGGCAAATGGCCTGCAATTTGTGTCTTCCGAACCCATTTGCAATCCTTCTTTCACCGTGGTTCCGGGTGAAAATGGCAATTATGAATTCAACAACACAAGCACTGCTAACGCCGGGCCTGTTGAATACACTTGGTATTTCGGTGACGAGTCGCCTGCTCAGAGCGGAGCCTTTGCTTCACATCAATACGAATCATCAGGCAGTTACGATGTGTGTCTGATAATGATGGTCTATTCCGAAAACGAAATGGTTTGTGCATCTGAATTCTGCCAAACACTAAATATTGAACTACCGGTGACTGATTGCGAACCGGGATTCTATCCCTTCACCATTGATATCACCACATGCTGCGAAGTTCAATTTACCAATTACGCAGTGTATAGCATCACCGGAACGAATAACAATTTCGATTTCTTCGGTGGAATTGATTTAACCACACAACCGGCAACATACACTGACCTTATTTGTATTCCAACTGGTTGCTATGAAATTCAGTTCGATTATAGTGGGATGAATCAAATGGTGGAGCAGACCGAAAGCATTGAATATGGCTCTCCGAATATGACAAATCTGCAGGTGATAGAACTTTATGAAGGCCTGCCATGGAATTCAACTTTCTGTATTGAAGGTGAGCAGACCAACTGTCCTGAATTCATTCTCTCGGAATCTTTTAATTGCAGCTCTTACTACTTTGGAATCGAGGGAGTCGATAGCGGGGAAGTTACCTGGAATTTCGGCGATGATTCACCGCCTGCTTATGGCGGCCTTGCGAATCATGTGTTCGAAGAAAACGGAGTCTACATAGTTACAGCAGAATATACTTCAGCGTTCTGTCCGAATGGCGCTACGTTGATATACACTGTGGAAGTTGAATGTGCTACTGGCGGTTGCCCGGAAGAAATTTTCGCTGATGCCCCCAATACCTGCGGTCAGTTTGTCTTTTTCGTGAGCGATGCAGGTCCGAATGCTCAGGTGGTTTGGAATGCCGGCGATGGTTCGCAACCATTCACAACTTCAGGAGAATTCCTGCACACTTATGAAGAAGCAGGTATCTACGAAGTATGCGCAATGGTGTATTCGCCGCAGTGCTTGGAAGGCAATGAAATATGCACTTCAATCATCGTTGAAGAATGTAATAATGTGGAATGCCCGACATTCATCAACTCTGAAAATATCGATTGCAACACTTTGGTATTTAATATCAACGATGATAACGTTGGCCACGCGTACTGGAATTTCGGCGATGGCGTGGATGATTACTATTATCAGGGAAATCCTCAACACAGCTACGAAGAGAATGGAGTTTATATCGTGACTGCAGAGTATTTCGGACCGGGATGCCCTGATGGAATCACATTGATCTACACGATTGTTGTTGAATGTGGCGATGAGAATTGTCCTGATGAAATTATCATCACACCGGGTGAATTGTGCCATCAATTCGTTTTTGAAGTGAACAACTGGGGACCTTCTCTCTATGGCGATATCCTTTGGAATTTCGGTGACAATGAAGGCTCTGGACAGAATGAGTTTTTACACATGTATCTGGAGCCCGGCAATTTTGAAGTTTGCGCTGAAGGAGCTACAGACCTTTGCCCATCGGGATTCTCAATCTGTGTACCACTCGAAGTAGAAGCATGCGGGGGTGATGTAACCGACGATGGATGCCCTGATTATATCTGGGCGTATCCTCTCACCGAATGCGGACTATGGCATTTCGAAGCTGGTGAATTTGATGTTGCTGAAGAAAGTGTTCTCTGGAATTGGGGCGACGGAACTTATTCTGATGGCAACACCATCATGGACCATCAGTATACCGAAGACGGTTTGTATATCGTTGAGCTTACATACTCAAGTGCCAATTGTGATGAATACACGATTATTTATACCATCGAAGTCAACGTATGTGAAACAAATGACTGCCCTGAAGAAATCTGGAGTGGCGCGGGCGAGGATTGCGGAATAATGCTCTTTGAAGCGGGTGGATTTGTTGAAGGTGAAGAATTCGTTTGGTACTTCGGTGATGGAAATTCTCAAGAAGGTGGTCACTTCATCACACATGAATTCGAGGAACCAGGCACATACACTGTATGCTGTACGTTCAGCAATTTGAATTGTGGATTCGGTCAACTTTGCACAACGGTAGTAGTTGAAGAATGTAATTCTAGCTGCACTGATGTGGTTATTGGTTTGGACAGCTATGTCAATGAAGGCGGAACTCCTGCGATTTATTACAGCCTCATGAATAGCAGCGAAGAAATCATTGCTTCCGGAGAAGTAGGATATACAGTATCCGATCCTTTCTTTGATATGATGCATTGCCTTCCTGATGGTTGTTATTATCTCACTGTAGACAATAACAACCCGATCACAATTGGTGAAGGATTCAATGTATTCATCATGCAGGGTAATAACAATCTGATGGAAGATGCCGAGATCGTTTATCAGGACAATATTTCATTCACCATTCTATTCGGAGTTAACTCAAATTGTGGCAACTCTGAAGTCTGCGAAGCTTCTTTTGAGGCTATTTATACAAACTCGCCTGGTCATATTGAATTCATCAACAACTCGGTTTATGACGGCAATGCCGAGTTCCTATGGAGCTATGGCAATGGCGAAACAAGTGACGGACAATTTGGAAATGTCTGGTATGATGAAAATGGAACCTATGAGGTATGCCTGACAATTACCACAGCCAATTGCACCGATACGTACTGCGCTCCTGTTGTTGTGGAAAACATGACAGGCGACTGCACAGACAATACTGTAGTGATAACTGCAACAGGCGCCTTCACCTCGAATACTACGGAACTAATCGAAATATTCGTGGCTCAAAATGATATTGAAATTGAGTCCTGGACATTGCCATACAACAATCAGATTATAACTGTTACATATGAAATGTGTCTTGTTGATGGTTGCTATTCTTTCAATGTTTCTTCCGACACGCCGATACAAGCAGAAAACATTGTGGTTGTGGTTACTTCCAACAATGAGGTAATTGAAGGATTTCAAATTGAAGGCAATATCTCAGAAGGCTCCTTCGTGTTTGGTTTGAATACTTACTGTACTATCAACGTTGGAGACGATGCCGGCATATCAACATTTGACGCGTATCCTGTACCTGCCAACGAATCGATAACTGTTACATCCGGAAATACACAAACTCAGTTGAAGAAAATTGAGCTGTTGGATATGAGTGGAAAAATCATCATTTCAGAAAGTTGCAGCAATTCAACCGTTACAATTTCCACAGATCAATTCGCATCCGGAATCTATATGCTGCGTGTTCAGTCTGATGATGAAATAACTACTCGCCGCATCAGCATCACACACTAAGAAAAAAAACAAATTATAGCAAATAAAAAAAAACCGCTCAATGGGCGGTTTTTTTTATTTCTTTTTCCTCAATCGGTAATACCATCCGCTGGATAGCCACAGCGGTAATCGATGCGCCACTTTGTTATCAAATAGTGCAATTCGCTTCAATGAAATAAAAGGTGTGTATGTTTCAAGAATTGGTGCCATTACAAATGCAGGCTCAAATGATAATATCTCAAAACCATATTGACCACAATCAGTCTTGATTTGATTTATGGTAAAAAAATTCACATGAGGATCTATCTCCTGATTGAGGGCGTACGGCTCCTTTTTACCCAGTAACTTTTTTACTTTACCAATAAATCCGTTGAGACCAATTCGCCGCATGAAATAAAGAGGCTGCATGGCGAATTCAAATGGCCCGCGTCCGTTCGGAATGGTGATCAGAATCTGAGCCTCTGATTTCATCCTCAAACTGAGATCCTCCAGTATTGTGCGATATCCGGGTATATGCTCCAGCACTTCAGTGAAAATGATGAAATCAAAGTCACTGATGTCGTACTCATTCAGTCGTGAGAAAATGACTTTGACATTGTGAAGTGTATTCTTCGAATTCACCTCGTCGATATTCGGTTGGTACATATCAATACCCACCACTTCCGAGTTCGGAATCATGCCGAGCGGAATGGTGATGTTACCTGTTCCACAACCGACATCAAGAATCTTTACAGTTTGATGCTGCGATTTTCTTTCCTGTTGGATTGTTTTTACCAGCCAGTTGAGTCGCTCCATGTGAACCGGATAATCACGGTATTCGGTATATGGCGAGAGGTCAACCCCGGGATCGTGAAAAGTCTTCATGAGATGATATCAGGCCTTTCTGAATTTTTTGATAAATCGAACTACGAATGGCGGCAACACATCATTGGCAAAATTCACAAGGCCGTTAAATGTTTTCATCTGTCCGCTATCCATTCCTTTTCTGGCTGTAAATGTTGTTGTGATGCGGGTCCTGTTCTCAATACTGATTTCATCAGCCGGCCTGCCATTGGTGTAATAATAAAGCGCAAGTGAGCGGCGTGAGCGGTCAGGAGGACAGGTCAAAGGATCTGGATGTCCATGCCATGAATAATCAGTTGTAGAAAAAATGGCCATGCGGTTGAACAGAGGCCCAATCTTGACGGCACAGTTGCTCATATCGCGCTCCCATAACTCAAAATTGCCCCCGTATTCATTTTTCCAGTCTTCGTTGAGATATACCAATACATTGATGCGGCGATCCAGATTCATCGTTCTGTGCTTGTGAAAATCAACGTGCACTTTCAAATAACCACCTGGTTTAATCTGATGATAACCTCCTCCTTCCAGATAAGGATCAGGAATCAGCGCTTCTTTAATCCCGGTGAGATTCTGCAGGAACTCCAGGAATGGCTGCGAATTCAACAAGTGCACCAGTTCTCTGGCTGCCGGTCCCAGGCGGCTCTCACCTTTTGAAGCCAGTTTATTCTCATTCGGATTCACATAATTGATATCACCGGCCTCTTTGCCAAGTTCAGGAAATTCCTTGCACAAAGTCCGCAACTCATCTGCCACGAAGAAATCATCGAACTTGATATATGGAAATGGCGAGGCATCCTGATACTGCTGAGCATATTGCTTGCCGAGCTCAGGCAAACTATCAACCGGAATCTTGAAATAATTCATAACCTATAATTGGAGGTGCCAAAATATTGCACAATCCGAAGCGCCTGCCCGATATTGTGAGAACATGTTTGTCTCAAGGCCAAGGCTCCAACTCACTGAAATACAACTTAACAGTATTTGACACCCAATTCTGCTGACAATGGCTTAAAATGCTGTTATCATGAATAAATTCGCACGTTTTATAGCGCTTAATCAAAACATCTATGAATTTCAATAAGCTAAATGTAATTATCGGCTGGGCCATGGGTCTCCTGGCAACTATAGTTTATATGATCACCCTTGAACCTACTATGCCCTTTTGGGACTGCGGAGAATTTATTGCTTCCGTATACAAACTCGAAGTAGGTCACCCGCCGGGAGCTCCATTTTTTATGTTGGTAGGCCGTGTATTTTCAGCATTTGTCGATCCTGCAACAGTTCCTGTAATGATCAACTTCCTTTCCGCGCTTTGTTCCGGATTGACTATAGTTTTCCTTTTCTGGTCCATTACCCACCTGGCTAAAAAGTTTTTACCGGAAAACACCACAACACCGGGCAACTCGCAACTTATGGCCATTCTCGGCAGCGGTGTTGTTGGAGCTCTTGTTTACACATTCTCAGATACATTTTGGTTTTCAGCTGTAGAAGCTGAAGTTTATGCCATGTCTTCATTGTTCACTGCCATGGTTTTCTGGGCCATTTTGAAATGGGAAGCCGTAGTTGATGAAGGCGGTGAACTGCGCTGGTTGATTCTCATAGCTTTCTTAATGGGGCTTTCCATTGGTGTTCACCTTCTGAACTTGCTGGCTATTCCTGCAATTTGTCTTGTGTACTATTTCAAAAGATACGAATACAGCCATTGGGGACTTATCAAAACCGGAATCATTTCTCTATTTCTACTCTTTTTGATCAACACAGGTATTATTATCTATTTCGTAAAATTCGCCGGATTCTTTGAAAGAATATTCGTCAACAGCTTCGGCTTGCCTTTCAATTCAGGAGGTGTTTTTTACCTGATACTTGTTACCTGTCTGATCGTTGGCGGCCTTGTCTACACGCACAAGAAAGGTCTGGTGATGATGAATACGCTTGTGCTTGGGATTACCATGGCGATCATTGGATATACCACATTCGCCACAGTAATCATTCGCTCGAATGCAAACCCTCCTATGGATGAAAACAATCCGGAAAATCTCTTTGCCCTTCTTTCTTATTTGAATCGCGAACAGTACGGCGACAGACCACTGCTATTTGGACAATACTTCAACACCCCGCAAGACTATGAAAATCCATACAAGGATGGAAACGATGTTTGGGTAAAATCATACAGTGTTCGTGAGGACAATGGCAAAGCCAAACTTGTGCTTTCCAGCAGGGATAAATTCACCGCGGAACAATACATCAGTGAGCATGCAGATCAGAAACTGAAGTTGATTGAAGAATATATTGAAAGCGGTGAAAAGAAAGGCTCGGTTCCGAATTACCGGAGGGAATTCTCCGGTTATTTCCCCAGAATGCACAGTGGGCAAGCTAACCATATCAAGGATTATAAAGAATGGAGCAATTACCAGAACTGGAATACTGAGAAAGGCAAGGAACGGGTAACAAATGCTGAAGAGGCCATCTCACAAAACGAATATGCACTGAATTATTTCGGTCAGACCGGCAAGATGCCTCGCGGTATGGAAAATGAAGATCCGCGAAACCTCATGCGCAGCATCGACCGTCAGAGGCAGAAAATGATTCCAACAGCTGGTGAAGATTTCCGATTCTTTACAAGTTTCCAGATTGGACATATGTACCTGCGCTACTTCATGTGGAATTACGCCGGCCGTCAGAATGATCGCCAGGGCCATGGTGAATTCACCGAAGGTAATTGGCTGAGCGGCGTCAAAATCATTGATGAAGAAAGATTGGGCAACAGAGAGCAGATTACGGACATGGAAAAAAGTAATCGTGGTCTCAACAAGTATTTTTTCCTGCCGCTGATACTCGGACTGATAGGATTAATCTTCCAACTGATCAGACACCCGAAAGACTTTTCTGTGGTGGCACTGCTGTTCATTCTGACAGGTGTGGCTATTATCATCTACCTGAATCAGACGCCACAACAACCGCGGGAACGTGACTATGCTTTCGCAGGATCATTCTATGCATTCGCCATCTGGATTGGCCTTTCTGTTTATGCGCTTTATTATGCTGCTGCAACCTGGACATGGAAAAATCTGGGGACTATGGCTGCTATGACTGTCGGTGGCTCTGCTTTGATATTACTCGTTGAGCGGGTTGCTACCGGTGGTAGTTCCTTCGGTTATTCACTTGCTTTCATGAGCATCGTCGCATGTGCCATGTTTGCAATTATGCTCTTAGCCGGTGGTGTTTTCAAAGGTGAAAAACCGGTGAATGCCCTGATTGCCGGTCTCATGACTCTCACTGCTCCGTTGCTGATGGGTTATTACAACTATGATGATCACAACCGTGCAGATCGCAAAACCGGTATAGCCATGGCGATCAATTATCTCGAATCTCTTCAACCCAATGCGATCATTTTCACCAACGGCGACAATGACACTTTCCCTCTCTGGTATGCTCAGGAGGTGGAAGGAATTCGCACTGATGTTCGTGTGGTCAATCTTTCTCTCCTCAATACAGATTGGTACATCGATCAGATGAAAAGAAAAGCCTATCTGAGTGATCCTGTTCCTTTGACTATTCCTGAACCTAAATACCGTCAAGGTACCAGGGATGTCATGTATGTCGATCCAAACCGGGAAACCAAAGGTTTCATGCCCGTTGCGGAAGCCCTTAAAGTAGCTCTCGATGAATCCAAATTCATTGATAATGGCAGAAATAAAATTGCTTATGTGCCTTCATATAAACTTTCGTTGAAAGTTGACGAAGCTGCTACTGAACAGTTCCGTCAGTATATGCATGAAGGAGATTCTTTGGTGAATGAATTGAGATTCGAGTTGCTGGATGGCCGTGGCAAGCCACGCGGATTTATTACCAAAGCCAACCTCGCGGTGCTTGACCTGCTCAACAATATGGACTGGAACAGACCAGTATACTTCGCTGTTACAACAGGTGGCGATGCCTACATGGGCCTCGAGGCTTATTTCCAACTCGAAGGACTTGCATACCGCCTCACTCCTATCAAACACAAAAAGAGCGAGAACCCTAATCTTGATGGTGGTGTAGGAACT
This sequence comes from Crocinitomicaceae bacterium, assembly GCA_040381475.1. Lineage (GTDB taxonomy): Bacteria > Bacteroidota > Bacteroidia > Flavobacteriales_D > Sanyastnellaceae > JAIBBG01. Next base: position 125,129 of record JBEIHH010000002.1, read on the forward strand.
GATGTCATGTACAACAACATGATGAACAAATTCCAGTGGGGCAACATGGATACCAAGGAAATATACATGGATGAAAACAACAGACGCATGACCACAAATCTTCGTCTGCAGTTCAGTCACCTTGCACAGCAATTGATCGATGAAGGAAAGATGGATAGTGCAAAAGCTGTCATCAACAAATCACTTAGTGTAATGCCTGAGCGCAATGTGCCTTATGAACAACCACAAATCATGTGGCAGGTAGTCAATCAACTTTATGATGCAGGCGACAATGAGAAAGGAGTTGAACTAACCAAACGACTGGTAGAACTGAACAACCAAAGTCTGGATTATTACCACAGTCTCGATCCACGCCATCAGGCTCTCATCGAAAGCGATGTGGTGATGCGTGTGCAGATCAACGACAGACTCGTGGCAATCGCCAGGAAATTCTCGCCCGATGACCCCGAGATTCAGGCAATGGCAGAAGAAGTAGCTACACAACGCCAAGAATTCGAGTTGCCTTCCTATGAAGATTATCTCAAACAGGAAGAAGAAATGAAGCGAATGAAGAAGACCCAGGATTCCATCATGCAACTTCAGCGCAGGGCAGGCGCCAGCGTATCACTTGAAGGGCCTCAAGGTCTGGTGAAGAAATAAGTTTTATCTAAAAATATAAAAGCCGGCTTATGAAAGCCGGCTTTTTTTTGATTTAATTCTTATGATTCAATTTTTCTAAAGTGCTCTCCATACCTGATCTGAGCATCGCTATGAGTTCCTCGTCCATGTATTCATAATCATCGGGTATATGGAGAATAACAAATTCCGGCAGATCTAAATTCCCGAATTGATCCTTCAATTTTGACCGTTGCGACTCTTCCATCACGAATAGAAGATCAGCCCAATGCAGATCGGATTCAGTCAATCTCCTGTTGCTCGAAGGACTCAATCCCGCCGATCGGATTTGGATGCGATTGTCATTCCTGTAAATATGTTCTGCTGTCCTGCTGCGTCTTTTGTTCCGGCCGCAAACCACCAGTATTTTGGGGCGTTCCATCCTTTGTTTGTATTGGAATTCATTCAATGGAAAGAAACCCATCGAGTACTTCGTCACAAGTGCTATTCGAAAAACCCTATGCGTTCCAATTTGTGATGAGCAAAACTCATCGAGCGCATCAGCTATTTTTCAGCTTGCGCTCTTTTACATTTTTCAGACGAATGTTGAGCGATTCCACGATGATTGAAAAAGCAAGGGCAACATAACCGTAGACCTTGATATTCACGCCGTCCGGCATATGGATTACATGCGCATCCTCAAGTGCCTCAATCACCAGAATCAAACCAATCACCACCAGGAATGTCAATGCAAGCATTTTGATGGTTGGATACTTTTCTATGAAATCGCTCACATATGGAGCAAACATGAGCATGGCAATCATCGCAAGTACAACGGCCATAATCATTGTTGCCAATGCCAAGGATGCATTGGGATTGTCTGCAGTAACACCAACAGCCGTTATGATTGAATCGAACGAAAACACAATATCAATCAAGGTAATCTGCAATATCGCCTGTGCCCAGGTCATCTGACGCGATTTGGCTGCTTCTTCCTTATCGGCAATTTTGAACTTATGGTAAATCTCGCTGATCGTCTTGACAATCAAAAATGCTCCTCCTCCAAACAATATGAGTCCTCTGCCCGTTATTGGAATATGCCCAAGGTGAAAAAACGGATCAACCATTTTGGTGATCAGACTGATGGTTGAAAGCAACATGATCCGCACCACCAGCGCCAGCATCAATCCGATAAAACGTGCACGTTTTTGATCCCGTTTGTTCGGGATATAGCCACAAATGATGGCAATAAAAATGATATTGTCTATACCCAATACAATTTCCAGGATTACGAGCGTAATCAGGTTAAATAAGGCTTCAAACGAGGAAAAGACCTCTAGATATGCTTCCATATGGGCTAAGAATTCGCGGCGAAGATAAGCCTACCGTGACTACAGTTGCTCGTCGATCCTAAATAGGCTTTTTGATTTATTGACCGTCCGGCACAAAAAAAACCGTCCCTGTTAATTGCAGGGACGGTTTCATCTAAGACTTCAGTTTAAGCCATCAGTCTACATTATCGTGCAGGAATGAATTCCCCTTCAGCTCTACTTTTTTATTGCCGTTTTCATCCACAGATTCATTCAGAGAATATCTTGAGATATTGCTTTCAGTGCTGCGGGTTGAATTGTCAAGCGAAATCTTTTTGCGTGCGTAAGCAGGTTCATTTTCAAGCTCATTCAAACCATTCGGGGTTTTGAGTTTGATGGTGAATTCACGGATGCGCATTTCGCGCTCTTTGTTACGTGCCAGTAACTCAGTGCGGTTTGGTCTGTCGCTTAGAGGCGACCCTTCCTTGTGCACCAGAGTATCAGACGGCTGCTCCTGGTTTTGTCTCGATACAATTTCATCAAGATTATTCCCCAGACTATGGTAAACAGGCTGATCTGATACCAACTCTTCATCCAACTGAATTTTAAGCGATGAGAGCGATGGAATTGGAGTATCATCAACTATTTCTTCGCTGATATTGTTCTTTACATCGAATTCTACTTCGAAATTGGATTCAACTGTCTTGATAAATGGCTCTTCTTCTTTCAACTCATTGCGAACCTCAGGCACCTCAACAACCGGCTTTTCGACTTTCGCTGTAACTTCTTTCGCGCCTTCTGCCTCCAGCCAAAGTTTCTTTGGCTCCTGATCCACCACCGGAAGCACATGATCCACAGTTTTCGCAGCGAAACCTGTAGCTATTACTGTAGCGCATACATCTTCTCCCAATGTATCGTCCTGACCATAGCCCCAGATTACCTCTGCTCCCATTCCTGCCTGATCCTGGATATAATCTGTGATTTCAGAAATTTCATCCATCAGCAGCTCATCCAAACCATAGGTAATATTGAGGAGGATGAAATTCGCCCCATTGATATCGTTGTCGTTGAGAAGCGGTGACTCGAGAGCCATCTGAACCGCGCGCTTGGCACGTCCTTCTCCGCTGGCGCGACCTGAACCCATGATCGCTACGCCGCTGTCTTTCATCACGGTCTTCACGTCGTTCATATCCACGTTCACCGTACCGATGAGGGTAATTACCTCGGCTATACCCTTGGCTGCTGTGCAAAGCACTTCGTCGGCATGGCTGAAAGCCTGCTTCAGGGTGAGGTTGCCATACAGTTCTCTCAATTTATCGTTGCGGATGATGAGGAGCGTATCTACACTTTCGCGGATTTCCTTCAATCCAAGATCTGCCTGCAGTGAACGTTTGCGTCCTTCGAACATGAAAGGAACGGTCACGATACCCACCGTGAGTATTCCCATATCCTTGGCCACCTTGGCAATCACCGGCGCAGCGCCCGTACCGGTACCGCCGCCCATACCTGCTGTGATAAACACCATATTGGTATTTTCAGACAAAAGGGCTTTCACTTCTTCAAGACTCTCGATTGCCGCGTTGCGACCAACCTCCGGAATAGAGCCGGCTCCGCGACCTTCGGTCAGCGTACTGCCTAACTGAACTTTAATAGGTACCGGACTTTTGTCCAGAGCCTGTGCATCCGTATTGCAAACGATGAAGTCTACACCCTTGATGCCCAGTTCATACATGTAATTGACAGCGTTGCTGCCTCCACCGCCTACGCCAATCACCTTGATGATTGAAGACGTGTTGGCCGGTAAATCGAATTTCAGTGAGTTTTCCATTTGGTTGATATGGGTTTTATACTCTTTATCAGGCCTTAAAGGCTGACCTGATAAATGGCAATTTGAATGGCCTAAGAAAGAACAATCAGACAGCGATTGCCAGTGTCACTTTTCAAAAAAGTGAACCTGTCAATGTTAGTAAATATGGCTTGCAAAATCGGGGATTGCATAGTTGCGATTCTTCAACATTGGTCTTATTCCAATCCATGAAAACTGTCAGCCACTCATGAAAGAATACCAATTGAAATCAACCAATACTCCTTACTTCCCGCGATAATCACCCCCATAAAAAATCTTGTTTTATATTTGAACCTTCTAATTTGTTCCCCGATACATGATGCAGGATAGAATCAACGAAACACTGGATTTTCAACCGTATAACAGCAACCGACCCAATCTGGTTATTCCGGAATACGGACGCAACATCCAGCGCATGGTGGAATTCGCCCTAACCATCAATGACCGCGAGGAACGCAACAAATGCGTCAGAGCCATTCTCAGCGTGATGGGTCAGCTATTCCCACACCTGCGCGATATCGAGGACTTCAACCACAAACTCTGGGACCACCTGCACATCATGGCAAACTTCAACCTGAACGTTGACAGCCCCTACCCAGATCCCGACAAAGAGCATCTCCAAAGCAAACCCGACCGCCTGGAGTATCCCAACAACAACATCAAATTCGGACACTACGGTCACTATGTTGAGTCTATGATCGACAAGTGCGCTGCCATGGAAGATGGTGAAGAGAAGCGCGCTTTTGCCCTTGCCATCGCCAATGTGATGAAATACAATGCGACCAACTGGAACCGCAATATTGTGCACGACGACATCATCCTCAAGGATCTGCAAACCTTGTCGAAAGGGAAAGTAACTCTGGATGATGTAACCCAGCTTCAGGCTGTGAAGCCCCTCGCTACCGGTGGTTTCAAAGAATACGATGTTGATCGTATGAGCAAAAACCGCAACAAGCACAAATTCAACAAAAACCTCGGCAACAAAAAGAAAAAATTCAGACCGAGATAATCGTCAACATTTTCCTTTTTTCGTTCTATCCAACCATAAGGCTGAGTAGTTTGTTGCGCGTTCAGATGACATTTATTCCCACTGGTTATGACAATCGTCAGTTTATTCACCTAACTCCCGTGTCTTCTTTGCCCCACTCAGGTAAATAATTGTCACAGAATCAATTTTTTGATGCGTTCTTGAAAAGCAAGAATTGCCAAATCTTGAATCGGTGTGGTTCTACCCACTGACTTTCTCATGACAATTCAAAGCCCGACCAGTAGAACATTTGTAACGTTATTATTGATGCGTGTGAACGAACTCCGAGTAATCGCCATAACCCACAAGAATTTTCCTCTGGAGACCATTGGAAAATTTCATTTAGCCCCCGAAAAGCGCAACGAGAAGTTGACAGCTTTGAAAAACACTTTCGGCTTTGATGAGGTTATGTATCTCTCCACCTGCAACCGTGTTGAAATCATCTTTACGCTGTCTCATTACGTTTGTCCGGGTATCACTGCATCTATTCTACGTGAAATCCAACCCGAGTTGAGCGAAGTTTCAATCAAAGAAATTGCTGCGCAAGCTGAACGTTACAATGGTGCAGAAGCTGCCGATCATTTGCTCCGCGTAGCTTCAAGCATCGACTCCATCGTTATCGGTGAACGTGAAATTATCACACAGCTTCGCAAAGCCTATGAGGAATGTTCTCTAGCAAATCTTACCGGTGATGATCTCCGATTGATTATCTCCCAATGCATCAAAACCGCCAAAGATGTATTTACCAATACAGATCTTGCACGCAAACCGGTCAGTGTAGTTTCACTTGCCTGGCAGCAATTTCGTGAGTCCGGACTCAACAACAAGAGCCGCGTTCTGCTCGTAGGCGCAGGACAGATCATCAGCAACTTCGCAAAATTTCTGCAGGAAAACAACTACACCAATGTGACCGTGGCCAACCGCTCGGCTGAAGGTGCTGCCCGTATTGCTGCAATGTTCAACAACAGTTTCATCACTTTGGATGAACTTCCGAATTACACCGGAGGCTTCGATGCGCTGATTACTTGCACGGCTGCCGATCATGCAATCATCGACAACAGCATTTACAATGCAATGATTGTTGATGAAAAGGATCAGAAGCTGGTCATCGATCTCGCTATACCCGCCGATATTGACCCTCAGGTCATCGATACTCATCATGTAAGCTATGTCGACATGAATTTTATACGCGAAAAAGCTTCTGAAAATCTCCAATTCCGCGAGCAGGCTTTATCCGATTGTATGCCGATCATCGAAAACGGTATGACAGAATTTGCCAGAAACTGGCAGGCTCGTCAAATTGAAAGGGCCATGCAGTCGATACCGGAAACCATCAAGGAAATCAGAAACACCGCTCTCGGTTCTGTATTCGCCAAAGACCTAGAAAATCTGGACGACGAATCGCGCGAACTGCTTGATAAAATCATGAACTACATGGAGAAAAAATACATCTCCATTCCAATGAAAATGGCCAAAGATGTTCTGCTCAACGAAGTGAGCAAGAACTGATGATATTGGAATTCCTTTCATAGCATTCATTTTTGCGCCATAATTTTCCTGCCTTGAAAAAAGAAATAATCATCGGCTCCAGGGGAAGCGACCTCGCGCTTTGGCAAGCCAATCACGTGAAAGCTCAGCTCGAAAGTCTCGGTCTTACGTGCAATATTCACATCATCAAAACCAAAGGCGATCAAATTCAGCATTTGAGTTTTGACAAAATCGAAGGCAAGGGATTTTTCACCAAGGAAATCGAAGAAGCATTGCTCCAAGGTGAAATCGATCTGGCAGTGCATTCTCACAAAGATCTCGAAACGTCTCAACCCGATGGTCTCACCATAGCCGCTGTCAGCGAACGTGAAGATCCTTCGGAGTTGCTGCTCATCCATCCCGATCGTTTTGACCCACATCAGAAATACGGCATGAAAGAAAAAGCGGAGGTGGGTACTTCTTCTGCGCGACGCAAAGCACAGCTCCTTCGTATGAGACCTGATGTGACTGTCAAAGATATTCGTGGCAATGTGCCAACAAGGGTCCAAAAACTCCGCGACGGACATTACGACGCCATCATGCTGGCCAATGCCGGGGTAAAGCGACTTGACCTCGACCTTTCAGGGTTGCATGCAATTGTGCTGTCTCCGTTGGAATTTGTGCCTGCACCGGCACAAGGTGTTCTCGCCATCCAGTGTCGCGAGGAAGACAAAGAACTCATTGCCGTAATCTCCAAAATTTCTGATGAAGAAGTGCGCAAAAACATTCACATTGAACGCACTGTGCTCAACCGCCTTCAGGGTGGATGCCAGCTCCCACTAGGCGTTTTCGTCACGGCCGAAAATGGCAAATTCAACAGTCGTGTTGCTTTTGCGAAAAGCTGGGATGCGCCTGTTTTGAGATTCGATATGGAATCCAACAGCAGCGACCAACTCATAGGCGCGATACTTGAAAAGATCCACGCTGAAAAATGAAAATTTTCATTTCAAGAAGAAAAGAACAGGTTGAATCACTGTGCAAGGAATTGGAATCGCTGGGTCATCAAGTTCAGGCTCAATCCCTCATCAGGACTGAAGAAGTAGATTTTCCCCTGCCCTTGCCCCATTGCGATTGGATATTCTTCTCCTCGGCCGAAGCTGTTCGCTTTTTTTTCAGGAAAAATCCTGTCATTACAGGAATAAAAATCGGCGCTGTTGGCGAATCCACAGCCGAGGCTATTCGGCAGTTTTCGCATGTCGATTATACAGGCGATTCTTCCGACATCGATGGTACTGCCAAACACTTCGCATCGCATACAGAAGGCCAGTTGGTCTTGTTTCCGGGTAGCGAACAAAGCCTGCGCAGCATTCAAAGCTGTAAAAAAAATCACGAGGTCATTGATCTGGTTTGCTACCGAACCATCCGGGAGCCTGTGGCAGTGGCATTCACAGACGTGCTGGTCTTTTCGAGTCCGAGCAATGTCGAGGCTTTTTTTGCGATCAATCAACACCGAAGCGGTTCTATCTATATCGCCTTCGGCAAATCAACGGCGGCCTGTCTGGAAAAATTTGGCGTCAGCAATGCAATGGTCCCTCAATCTTTGACGGATCGCGACTTATTGCATGCAATAAAAAGTGTCTCCTGATGTTTAGGCATCCTGGTGTTACTTTTGACCGGTTTCAAACTATGATCTATACTTCTTGCATCAGGCCATTGATTGCGCTTTTTACGCTGACAGCTTGTTTTGTCAGCACAACACTTTTTGCGCAAACGACACCGCCGGCAACCACCACCGAAAGAGACATTACACCGAAATATTCCAATGAATTCCTCAATATTGGCGTAGGTGCGCGTGCTCTCGGGATGTCGCTGTCGCAAGTGGCCAGCGTCAACGATGTTACATCCGGATACTGGAATCCTGCAGGACTTACCGGCATCAAAAGCGATCTGCAGATTGCCGGTATGCACTCCGAATATTTCGCAGGTATTGCCAAGTACGACTATGCAGCCGTAGGCAAATCGATCGATTCAGCAAGCGCTGCTTCAATCACCTTCATTCGTTTTGGCGTCGATGATATTCCGAATACAACAGAACTGATAGACGCCGGAGGAAACATCGATTACGATCGCATCACGACATTCAGTGCCGTGGATTATGCATTCATTTTCTCTTATGGAAGAAAAGGATTTCCTTTCGGTCAGGGCCGATCGGCGACTACATCAACAGGATTTTCTAAAGATGAATTCCGTTGGGGAGTGAATGCCAAAGTGGTATACCGACACGTTGGCGATTTCGCCAAGGCCTGGGGGTTTGGTCTCGACGCAGGCGCTCAATACGATTACAAAAAATGGCACTTCGGTGCAGTGGCCAAGGATATCACGAGCACTTTCAACGCCTGGAGTTATACCTTGGATGAACGCACGAAAGAAGTATTTACAACAACCGGCAATGAAATTCCAGTCAACAGTCTTGAGGTGACGCTTCCGAGAATAATTCTGGGAGCAGGAAGAGAATTTACGATCAAAAAAATCTCCTTGCTAGCAGAACTCAATGCTGTGATGACCACTGATGGACGCCGCAATGTGCTCGTATCTGCAAATCCCGTGAGCATTGATCCGGGGCTTGGTCTGGAGGCTTCTTACAACAAAGTCATTTTTGTGCGCATGGGCGTTGGTAATTTTCAGCGTGTGAAAAATTTCGATGGTTCCGATGCAATGACCTTTCAACCCAACATCGGTCTCGGACTGCGCATCAAAAATCTGCAACTCGACTACGCCTTGTCCGACATCGGCAATGTGAGTGATGTGCTATACAGCAATGTGTTCTCACTGAAGCTGGATATTGTGAGAAGTGATCGGAAGTAGGCTCATCATCTTAGTAGACTTCACTGCTTCATGACGATTGGATCCGAATGAGCCGTTTGCATTTCTACTTTGCCGCCGTGATGCTATTACTCTGCAACACACAATAAAACGAACTCGCAAAAAGCAACACACCAAACAATAAATGGAGTGGCTGCATGAAGGCGGGCATCGACAAATAACTCAGCACTACGCCTGCAAGTATTTCCAACACGACCAGCGCCAGCATCAGGTTTATTTGCACAATGCTATCGGACATCTTGCGGTGAAGCCACCAGATGGAAACTGCAACCAATGTCACCAGAATCGAAAAACTGCGGTGGATATAAAACATTGAACTCAGTTGTTCTATCCACATGGATCGGTCGGGAGAAATTTTTGCCACAACATCAACCTCTTCCCTCACCTGGGTTCCGAGCATCACCTGAAAAAAAGACATGACCATCATCACCAGCAACAACCATTTCAGATTTTTTTCTGCCTTGCGCTCTGTTCTGTCCTCTCTGAGCCGGTATACCATCATCAGCAACAACGCTACAATGGCCACACTGCCAAACATGTGATAGGTAATAGAGTTTTCTTTCAGGTTGCCGTCGACTACCAACTTGCCAAGCCATATTTCATAAGCAATCATGATATCGGTTAGAAAGGCCAGCAGAAATGTGCGCCAGTCTTTTTCCCTGATCAGTAAGATCAGGCACAAGAGAGACAAGATTAAAACCGGTATTCCGTAAACTACCGTTGCCAGACGATTGATGTACTCAACCCAGGTATGAAGCACATTAAAAATCGCGTAATCGTGCTTCGGATATTTATGCCACTCGTTTCTTTCAAATCGAATACTTGAAGTTATATCTCGATTGGCTACCCATAGGGTGTCGTTCATGATGATCATCTGTCCTTTTGAAAACGACTTGCCGGGCGAATAACTAAGTTCTTCTGTGTCTGTTGGTGGAATAAGATGACCGAAACACTTGGGCCAGTCGGGACAGCCCATACCGCTGCCTGTCATGCGCACAACACTTCCCGCAATGATGACAATGAAAGTTAGTACAAGTGTGATTTTGGCAAATAATCTGACCAAGTTCCGCAGTTTCATGCGACGAAATTATGCCGCAGTTCGCCAAACAACACCAATTCTTTCAGATGATAAAAATCAAGATAACCGGGATCATTCACGGATCATTCCGGAAATGGTCTGCAGCAGGTTGAGCACCTGAAACGCCCTTCCGAGCTGATCCGAATTCATTTCTGATCCTCCACCGGCAGCACCTTCTGCAGTGCCATCAGACTTATAATTCAAAACCTCCACCGATTTCACATGATACTGACCATCAGCAATGTTGTGAACACAGGAGATCAATTGCTGCTCATTCAGTTTGGACGGATCGTATTCAACAGTTACAATATTCGCCGGACGATCTTCTGCAAAATCCAACTCTGTGGATGTAACTCCATTCATAGCGCGCAAATCTTGCTGTATCTTTCCACCACATCCCGCAGAACATGTCATGCCTTCAATCGTGAGATTGGCAACGGTTCGTGCCACGTCACCGGTCATTTCTTTATGGGTGATGACCGCTTCAGCAGCTGCACCTGCCTGAACTCCATTGTCCTGATGACCGCCGCCTGAGCAGGCTGTTAGTATTATGACAACGGCCGAGAAGAGAATGACAATTTTTTTCATCTGAGATAATTTCGGAATGTGGATCAAATGTAGGGCGTGTTGCCATCACGAAAAGTTACTTTCGCCATAATTTTTGCAAAAATGAAATCCACAAGATCATGGCACTATTTAGCTCTGTTGGTTCTTGCCTTGACGTGGGGCAGTTCGTTCATTCTCATGAAGAAAGCTTTGCTCGATGAATCGGGATCGCCCGTGCTTTTTCCGGCTCAAGTGGCGGGGCTTCGCATGGGCATTGCGGCGTTGGTCCTGATGCCTGTTTCACTCAAAGTTTTTCGCAAACTCAGCATTTCAGACTGGAAATACCTCAGCGTGGTTGGGCTTGTTGGTAGCGGAATGCCCGCGGTGCTTTTCACTACTTCCCAGCAATATCTCGACTCAGGAATTGCAGGAATACTCAACGCACTGACACCTTTGTTCACCCTGCTTATAGGCTTATTGGTTTTTCGCAGGGTGGTGATGCCGCGACAATTTATGGGTGTATTCATCGGCCTGGCCGGAGCCGTCTGTCTTATATCGCTCCGTGGTTTTGGCGACTCGTCGAACTGGGCATACTCACTGCTCATCGTACTTGCCACGCTCTTTTACGGCATCAGTGTCAACACCATTGCCGCCAAACTCAAGCACATCCGGCCACTGCACATCACGGCCATTTCATTGCTGATTGCAGCAGTTCCCTGGAGTATCTACCTGTCAACTTCGAATGTGACAGAAGTCGTCGGAACCAACGCACACGGCACTGAATCGCTGCTTGCTGTAACAGTGCTGGCCGTCATGGGTACCTGTGTAGCGAATATGCTCTATTTCTGGCTTACCCAGCAGACAAGCCCTCTCTTTGCATCTTCGGTTACCTACATGATGCCGCTGGTAGCCATAGGTTGGGGAATGGCAGACAATGAGGTGGTGGGATTGCCCCAGATTCTTTGCGGACTCATCATTCTGACAGGGGTATGGCTAACCAGCTTAAAATGAATAGGTAAGCGCTTCTATTTGCGCCTGATCAATGGAGAAAATTGCTTTCTTTTCAGATTGATTTTGTTCATAAACCAACAATCTGCTATATTTGCACCCCTCAAAAAAACATTGAGGATAACTCATTAATAATCACACAACATGTACGCTATCGTTGAAATAGCAGGGCATCAGTACAAAGTACAGAAAGATCAACAGATCTTCGTGAACCGTCTTCAAAACGAAGAAGGTTCTAAAGTGAGTTTCGACAAGGTTCTCCTGGTTGAAAACTCCGGAAAGATCACCGTTGGCGCCCCGGCTATCGAAGGTATGAAGGTGACCGCTCGCGTAGAGAAACACCTCAAAGGAGAAAAAGTAATTGTATTTAAAAAGAAGCGCAGAAAGGGCTACCAGAAGAAAAATGGTTTCCGCCACTATCTCACTTCTATCAAAATTGAAAACATCGGATAATTCAAATCCTGTAATTCCACAAAACAATGGCACACAAGAAAGGTGAAGGTAAAGTAAAAAACGGCCGTGAATCGGAAAGTAAGCGCCTCGGAGTAAAACTCTACGGTGGTCAGGTTTGTATCGCCGGCAACATCATTGTTCGTCAGCGTGGCACCCGTCACAGTCCGGGCCTCAATGTTGGTATCGGAAAAGACCATACCCTCTTCGCACTCGTTGATGGCAAGGTTGAATTCCGCAAGAAAAAAGACAACAAGTCTTACGTTTCGGTTATTCCTGCATAAGGCGTAGCCGGGCTTATCATATCCAAACCCCCGCTCTCGCCATTAGCCGAGACCGGGGGTTTTGTTTTTTCCAAATACACAAAAATCAGATTATGCTCCTCGTAGCCCATATTCGCGACAACAAAGACCAGGTGCTTGCCGGACTGGCAAAACGCAACAAAGATTTCAGCGCTCAGATCGATGAGATCATTGCCCTGGATGAAGTACGCCGCAAAACTCAAAACGACCTCGACAACAACCTCGCTGAAGCCAACAAACTATCACGCGAAATCGGTGACCTTTTCAAAGCCGGTAAAAAAGACGAAGCGGATGGTATGAAAGCCAGTGT